>JBHIBX010000057.1:0-7430 GCA_046759285.1 Candidatus Omnitrophota bacterium | reverse complement strand
ATTTGTCTTTTAATATTGCTAGAGCCTTGCCACCGGTATCGTGCTCCAGAATGTATTTAATATTTAAACCAAATGTATTGTGCCAGGCGATCAGGCGAGCGAGGGTTTCCATGTTTTTCTCTAATTGACCTTCTGCTCCGGGAATCGCCGATAAATCTATACGCATATTTACAGGATGCCTGCCCAGTTGTTTGGCTGTCTGTGCTAAAAGGTGTCTTTCGTCGTTGTTTTCTTTGTATAAAGGCTTTTCTTCCTCCCTTGTAAGTTCAGCGGGTTCAGCTGGCTCGGCAGCAGGTTTGGCGGTAGCTGCTGCCGCTGCGACTCCTCTGATCAAATATTCCAATTCCTGTTCGAGTGCTTCTCCTGGAACCTCGAATCTGCCTCTGGCAAAATATCCGGGGAAAGATCTGTTTTGGCCAGAAGATTCCAATCCTTTTGTTCCGGTGACTTCAGATGAGGTCTTAGGACTTTTATACCGTATCATAAATCTTCCGTCTTCCACTTCTTCAATATCCAAAGAAAGCGCATGTCCGACATCTCTTATTTGAACATAGACTTCTTTTTCCTTAATGGGGATAATAGAGATCAGTTTGCTGTCGACTGTGATGCCGAGACTTTTCAAATGGTCACTGTTACATATCTTCCCTATCCTGGATGCAAGCTCATTTTCTCCGGTTGTCCGTGCCCATGAAGGCATCATCCACTGTTCTTCCATGAGAAATACATGAATTAAGTTCAAAAGTTCATTAAACGAGGTTATTTTGCCGCGTATCTCTTTAAACAACTCATACGCTTCGCTTAAATGGATATACCCGATAAGGGAATTATTTATCTGTGCGCCAATGTTTTTATTGAAATTCAGTACATGCTTGAAAAGAGCGTCAGTTTGCGGCTTTTCCAAAATATCGCCGGATCTTTTCATCTCCGTATAATAGGCGTCCAGGTATTTACCTTCCAGTTCTTCAGCTTTTGCCTTTATCAATTTCGCAATTTCCCCATATTCTTCCCTTTCGCGTCCCCATTGTTCGAGAATACCCGCAATTTGCCTGAATTTTACTGCTATGCGTTTAACCGGGACTTTTTCCCTGTCCGTCTGGACAAACGAATTGCGTGTAGCAAAGATCATAAGGTCTTTTATTTCATCATCAAGTCTTAATATATCGCCAAGCTGATAACCTTCAGGGCCGGCCGGAGGCGGCACCTGGGCATTTATAAAATCTCGCAAAGCCTTTCCTAAAGGCGTTTCACGAGGCCGTTTAAATGTAAAGCCAACTATTCCCCGCTTAAATATAATTGTTGTCAGATCGATGGCTGCATGATGATCAGAGATAATTCTGTGCAAAGCTTCGTGGAGAATGTACTCATCCACCAGGTCATCAATGCCTGTCTCTTTTTCTCTTTCTAGCAAGAACCGTATTACATCGACTGCCAGGGCCTTCCTGTTGCCGAGCATATATGTTTCTCTGGCCCTGACCCTTTCCCTGGCCTCGGACCACATGAATGAGTTTCTGGGGTCTTCAAGGGGCTGGAGAACCATTTCAATAAAAAATAATGGTATGTCGTGCAATTGTAAAACAATTTTAATCGCAGTGCGTTTCTTTGATAACAACTTCTTGCACCTTTTCTCGGCAACGCGGACAATATCTTCGTTGGCTTCCCTGACCTCGTCGCTTTTTTCTTTTATCTCCCTCAACCACTCATACTCTCTTTTCCCTTGCAAACCCGCAGCTATGTTTCCGCCGCCGGGAAATTCCTCTTTTCTTTTGCTCAATTCGAACCTGAAATTTATTTTTCTTATTCCTGCCACCTTTTCCAGTATTACTACGAGTAATTCGCCAAGCCCGGGTTTTTCAAACACATAGTCTGTGAAAAGGTTTCTCGCCGCCATTTTAAGCTGGGCAGGCGAAAGATCTTTGTGCTTTTTTAATATTGCATTAAAGGCACTTACTTCCATCCTTCCCAACCGCTCAAGCACTTCCCTTGTTTTATCGAGTATTTCCGTTCTTAAGCGGTATTTCTCGCCTTCTTCCTTTGGCACATAATCGTCGTATTTTTCGCGATACTGCCTTACAAGCTTATCCAGCGCTTCCATTTCAGTATCTTTTTCTTTTTCCTGCGCTACTTCTTCCGGTTCTTCATCCTTTTCGGCTTTTCCTTCTGCGAGGTTTTTTATCCTTGTGTAATTAAACTGTGCCATGATTTGAGCGCCGTTAAATTTTTTATCGTTTTCAGAAAGCTTTTCGCTGTGATCACAGCAGGCTTTTAGTGCCTTCAGAATGGCAGCAAAATCTATTTCTTCTGATATGTCGGTAGCCTTAAGTTCTACAACAATGATGTTAATCGCAAGCATGAGATCATAAAACTTTCCGGCGTCTCTTGTAGTCAGGGTATCTTCAGCAAGCTTTTCTATCATTTCAGCCATGGCTACTTTTTTTACTATCCTCATGCCCTCATCATTTTCCTTATGGCCTTCTCCTTTGATGTGGCTGAAATCGTGCTTAGCTATTGCCCATGCGGCTTTCTCGGGATCATCTTGTGCTAGAATTAAAGGCAGGGATATGTGGATACGCGTTTTGTTGAAATGTCCTCCGGCATAGTCTTCACCGACCCACCAGAGTTTGTTGTTATTTTCGGGGATAGCGAAAAGGATCTGGACAGGGATCTTTTCCTCGATATGGGCTTTTATTTCCTGAAGAAGACCTGCTGTTTGGCTATCAATTCTTCCTGTTTTTTCCAAGTCCCTTATTACTTCGTCACTGGTAAGAGGACGCTTTTTAAAGTCTCTTTTTCTGCCCGCCTCTTTGCCTAGCGTTTCATAGAACCTCTTGAGCTGCTCGTTCAGCGCTTTGTGTGAACCTTTATGTCCTGATTCGCATATCGTGCCGCAGGTGACGTTCTCGTCGGTCGTATCGGTGGGTCGACTTCGGGCTTCTGCTATTTTTCTGATCACGCTTTCGTACGAGGCCTGGAGCTCTTCATGTGTGTACCCGCTGGCCTTGAGTACCCTTTTCCTTAAAACTTCGTTTGTTTCGAAGTTCCTGGCCATTCTCATCAAGAGCATCTTCATTATCTCGGCAAAGCCACCCTCCGTCTGGTGCGTCCAACGCTCCTCATCCTCGCTTTCATATTCGAGGGTATGAGCGCTTTCATGAATGAATTCCTGGGTAAAGACAGCAAAGGCTTCATCCGCTTCACCAGTGGCTAAGAACTCCAGGAAAGGTTTTAAGATCAAGTCGTGGCTGCAAAGGTTCCAATAGATATTGTGCGCAAAAGCCTCGCCATAGTTGCCTTTACCATAAATACAATTGAAATAGCAGGAATTATTGATCTCAGTCAGTTTATTTAATTCGTTAAAGAATCTAATGAAGACTTCAATTATCGGTTCATCAAATATTATTTTGCCTGCATCAACGCGCTTGGCGACAACGCGTTCTTTTATGTACTTCTCCGCGCGTTTTCTCTGACCTTTCATGCCCGCCGGGAGAACACCTTCCAGGCTAACTTCGCCAGCTCTCTTCTTCTCATACTCCTCAAGCGCCCTATTTTTTATGGCGCCGAGGCAAGTCTCTTCCCCATCGATTTCAACTTTTATCCCGGTTAGAAGCTGGACGAGAAGCTGCGGGTTATCCTTGTATATTTTGAAATTTACCAGATGAGGCATGCCTTTGTTTATCGCGGAAATATCATCGGGAACGACGCGTGAAAGATTCAGGGCGTTGCTATTGGAATACACGTAATCCTTGGGAAGGCCGAAGATCTTAACTTCAGGATCCGTTAAGTATAGCTCTATAAGTGTTTTCATTGCCAGAACGGCGATCCACGGGGCGTATTTTTCGGCTTCCATAACGCCGTTTCTTGTCCTAGGAACAGGAGTTCCTGCCGGGAATTCAATGTTCCATCCTCTGGCTGTTAATACATCAAGGACAGACTTAGGAACAAGGTGCGTATATTTTCTTTCAAGGCCGTCTACGTAGAGCCTGTCAACATTGCTGCGCCCAATTTTTTCCTTACTGAAGCTGGACTTCAGCTTTCTGCTTATTTCAGCGGTGTCCAGGCGTTCTTGAGCGAGTTTATCATCATCCGTCACATCAGGCGGCAGGAGCTTATATAGTACTTCAAATAGATCCATGCCTACAGGGTCTTCGACGCTGACCATCCATTCGTAGTGACCTGTCTCATTGGGCTGGGCAGTCATGCCGTTTGTAATATTAACGACGGGTCCGGTGTCATCATGCTCATATCCATCCTCGTTTATGGGGTCTCCGTTGAGAAGGATCGGCACACCATCATCACCCTTCGAAGGAACGGCCCCCAGAAAGCGTTTTGCCTGGCTGGAAGCATACAGCATACCGATAATAGCTTCCTCATCCGCCTGATTTTCATAATAATTAACTCTCTGGATCTGTGTTCCTTTGTAACTTGAGCGATACCTGTGCATTTTTTCTACCCTCACGCTGACGAGATCATCTTTGGCATCATATGTCGGCTTCAGGATAAGCTCGTAAGCTTCCTTGCCGTTACCTGTTCTGATCCGAACTTCAGCGCACTTACCGGCAAAAACAGTGTAAAACCCGTGTCCGATAAAACCGCTTCTTACCTTGATGCCAAGCATGCCCCTTATAGCGTCTCTAGAGTTCTGGACGAGTTCCCGTATCCAATATAGATGGGTCTTATCCTGCCCGTTAACGGCTCCGGCGATCTCCCTCTGAAGACCCTTTAACTCGGAATCTTCTATTTTCAAGATTCCGCTTATAACGTCTTCTTTCCAGTCAATGCCCTGTTCTGCTTCTTCTTTCGGAAATAGCTGGGACAGACGTATAAGGGCGGATAGATCGCGCGATTGAATGCTTTCGGTGAACGGTCTTCCCTTAAATTTTTTCGGTTTAATAATGCTCGGAGCGGTTAATTCATCCGTTGTCAGGAATTTTAGATATAAAAGCGCGTCCTGCGGCAGTTTATGCAGCTTATCGGGGAAATTAGCGTAGATATCAAATATGACCTTCGGCGGCATTGATTCTACTTGATAAGTTTGCTTCATTTTTTCCGCGATGATGTCTGCCAGCTCCTTGTTCTTGAAGAAGACCTTGCCCCACCTTTCGATCACACGTATGGCAAGCTCTTTGTCTTCGACTCTTTCCAGCACAAAATTTATAAAGCTGAAATGTTGTCTTATTTCCCGAGCGCTTTTTGACTCGGCGATAATGCCGTCGAAAACATCTTTCAGTTTCTCCACAGTTTTGTAATTAACCACACCTCTTCTTAAGAACAGAAATGCCGGCATCCATCCTTCCTCTGCCTGCAGGGAACTGATCATTTTGGACATTTCATTCTCGTTCAATTCGGGTATGATCTTTTCCATTAAGGACGAATAGGTCCTGAATTGCTCGATATTAGCTCTCAGCTTTGGAGTTTTTCTTAAAAGTAATGGGACCGATGGCACTATGTTTACCTTTTGAAATGTCGTATCATAACTAAAAGCTGTGTTGTCTATTATAGAGCCTGTTTCGTTTCTTGTCCCCCAATAGTACCCCGCGATTTGGCTGACTTTCCCTGTATTTGCATTGAAGATAATGGTTTCCCAGTATCTTTCGCCTTCCGGCAGGTCTCTTCTTCGCGCTGCACGGGAAGGATCGATCAATCTTGTGAAGATGAAGTGTCCGGAGACGTCGTTTTCAAACTCTTCGCCCATTACGGCGATATTTTCAAGACAATGCCCCTGAAGCTGGAAGATAACTTCTTTGTTGCCGTCTTTATCTATTCTTATTATTCTGGCTTCTCCGGGCTGGTCGGCTGAAGCGGTTTCTTTTGTCATCTCCACAACAAAAAGGTGTTTACCATCGGAATACGCGTCCGCTATCGCCCCGTCGCGGATCACCGACTTCCAATTTCCTTCATTATCGAACCAAAAAATATCTGTACGTGAAAGAAGATGCAAACTACCTTCCCCGTAAGCAATACTAAATTCTTTCTCCCGTCTTTCTTTCCATCTGTCTTCCCAATCTAACTGCTGAAGACTTTCCAGGCCATAAAAAAGGTTTCCCCTAAGTTCAGCCGGGCGTCCAAAAACCCTACTCGGCTTGCCCAGACAGTCTATCTCTCCGGTTTTCAGGTTAAGCCGGAAAAGACGCAGATGGTATCTATTAAAAGGGTCATCACCGGTTTTTGTTGCGTTTAGATCCTGCCTCTCAACGATAAGATACGCATGATCTCCGGCGATCTTCATATCGATTATTTCGTGAAATATGTCTTTAGTTGATTTTAGCTCCTCTGTAATTCCGCGTTCGATCTCAAGCAATCTATTAATAATGTAATGGACCATATGGTCCATTGCCTCTTCGTTAGGGGGGATAGGAGCTTTTCTTAGAAAATCTTGCCTAAAAGCCCAGAGCTTATATGTTGCCCATTCGGATTCATCATCTGTCCATTTTTGTTCACTAAATATGGACGCGAGTTGCAGTTCAAACAAAGGCTTAAACCTATCAAAGTCTTTCGAATGTAATAAAATATTTCGAAGCTGTTCTGAATTTGCATAGGCTGAGCTTCCCGTAAGCGCCCCTTTCATTAAATCCAAAAGCTTTCTTACTCTGTTTAAGTTTTTTTCAAGGTTGGCTTTTTTCTTCTCCGGTTCCAGCATTTCTTTTAGCCTGTTGATAAAGTAGGTGATCAAGGGGCCTGTCTCTCCTCTTTGAAGTTGCTCTCTCCAGTGAGACTCCGCTTTTTTATAATCTTGTCTGATTTCGTCAGCCAGTCGTATAAGGGCATCGACTTCGTCTCTGGTGGTTATTTGACTCAAGTATAAAATGTAAGATAAAAGCGCGGTTTGATATCCAATATTATCTTCTATACATAACGCCGTCTCGAACAATTCTTGCTGATCAAGCGCCTTATCTCTTGCCCCAATCATTATGTCTAAAAGCTCTTTTGCTATTTTAAGGTCGTGCTTCTTTTGGGGTTCGCCTTGATCCTGATCTTTCAATCCCAGTTTGCTTTTCAGATCCCCGATAAAATAAGTGATCAAGGGCGTGAATAATGCTTCCGGAAAAGCGTCTATTTGTCCGCTGAGACGTAACTTCGGTGGCAGTGATCTCAAATATGTTCTTCTAATGATGAGAGCCTCTTCAGCCACTTCAAGGGCGATTTCTGGAGGCATTGAATGAAACCTGACAAGATGTTCTTCGAGCTTGTCCTGGAACCTGTTATCATCTTTTATCAGAAATATATCCGGCCAAAGCCGCCAAACTGATCCATGCCTTCTTGTGTCAAGTATTGAAAAAAGCAATCTTGCTACTGTCTCATCCATTTCGACAAAGCCTCTGTCCCCATAAGTTTCGATCATGGCTTCCAGCTTGCGGATCAGGTCTTCTTCAGAATCTTCAGTTTTTTCAATATAGCTTATGATCTTATTTTTCTCCCGTCCTATTGCCTCCAAG
>JBHIBX010000056.1:0-7524 GCA_046759285.1 Candidatus Omnitrophota bacterium | reverse complement strand
GTCCAAAAAAGAAGAACTTCTGGGCAGGATCTGAAATATGGCTAATATCAGAAAGCATGTATTGATCGGCGGTTTGGTCCAGGGAGTCTTTTTCCGGTCCTATACTGTGGATAGGGCGCGTAGCCTTGGTCTCACCGGATGGGTAAAGAACCGCTGGGATGGAAGGGTTGAGGCGGTTTTCGAGGGAGAAGAAACCGCGGTTGATAGCATGGTCGAGTGGTGCCGCAAAGGCCCTCCTTCATCAAATGTAGGCAATGTAGATATTACGTCAGAAAAATATACAGGAGAATTTAGTTCGTTTTATGTCGAATATTAACAAAGGGGG
Organism: Candidatus Omnitrophota bacterium; assembly: GCA_046759285.1. Classification (GTDB taxonomy): domain Bacteria; phylum Omnitrophota; class Gorgyraeia; order Tantalellales; family Tantalellaceae; genus JBHIBX01. The sequence continues at coordinate 7,199 of JBHIBX010000056.1, read as the reverse complement.
TTGTGTGATGAGGAAAGTGATGGCGCTTATCATTGCGGTGGTACTCGTCATGGGAAGTACGCCTGCGTTCGCTGGTTCCGGCGGATTTTTCAATGACACGTACAACTTTTTCGCGGATCTTGGAAAGCCGCGCAAGGCCAAGGCTGAAAAGAAAGAAAAACCCAAACGCACAAAGAAAGAGAAAAAGGGCTCACCCAGAAAAACGTGTGCCGAAAAAGGCTCGGGTTACATCAAATAGTGAGAGACCTTACAAAAACAGGGATAAGGATAAACTCAGAGATCGGCAAAGCTCTGGGCGATTACAACCTTATCGAGGACGGTGACAGGATACTGGTCGCTGTATCCGGAGGCAAGGATAGTCTTACTTTGCTCAGCCTTCTTAAAAAGATCCAGGGATGGGCGCCCGTGAGATTTGAACTTTTTGCGGCCCACGTAAAGACGGATTTTCGATGTGGCGGCTGCGTGCACGAAGGTACCCTGACTGAAGTTTTCAAGAAGATGGGCATAAAATACATGTTCAGGGAGATCAAGGTGCTTGACGAGAAGGGCAAGACTACGTGTTTCTGGTGCTCGTGGAACAGGCGTAAGGCTCTTTTTGAGATGGCAGATGAACTTGGCTGCAATAAAGTCGCGCTGGGGCATCACAAGGATGATATCGTCGAGACCATGCTCATGAACCTTATCTATAACGGCGAGATCTCTGCGATGAACCCGCGCCAGGAAATGTTTGGAGGAAAGCTCACCATTATACGCCCTTTGTGTTATGTCGAAGAGGGCACGATAAAAAGGTACGCGAAAGAAAGCAAGTTCCCCGAACAACTATGCAGCTGTCCGTTTGGCCGGGATTCGAAAAGGAAGCACATAAAAGAGTTCATTAAAGAGACGGAAAAAAAGACTTCCAGGATCAACGTTAAAACGAATATATTCAGGAGCATAGCCAGGATCAAAGAGGAATATATAGACTTAAAATTGTCATGAAAACTAAATTGATCGTAATCATCAAGGAGGGAGCATGCTATCAAAGGCAGGCCTGGTAAAAATTTTGTGCAAATACCCGGAACTTATAGAGCACGGTTTTACCGTGAAAGGATGTGATACGAGTCTTTATGATCAGGGAGTCGATATACTCCTGGGAGACCAGTTCAATAAGAAACTGGCTGTCCAGGTCAGGACAGACCCGATCAAAGAAGAGCATCTCGGGGAGATCCTTTCGCATCAGGAGGCGATATTGTCAGGGGAAGATCCAAACTTGAACGTCATGCTGGTCGCGATCAAGATCCCGCCGCACCTGCAAAAGACTTTCGATCATAACGGCGTCGCCTGGAAGGAGATCACTCTTTTTCAGATGGAAGAACATCTGACCAGCAAGGGCGATGTGGAGATGCTTGAACTGCTGGGGTGACACGAGAATGAAGTTTTCAGTCCTTTTTACAGTCTTTCTGGTTTTATTTCAGCTCTCTTGCGCCGCCGAGGAGCAGTCTTCTGGTGTCGTTACCATAAATCTTAAAACCAAAGGCCAGATCAAGGGCGTTATCACCGAGGAGTTCGAAGAAGGGATAGTAGTGGATACGGGTTACGGCACTGTGGTGCTGTCAAGGAGCGAGATAGAAAGCATTAAGCGTCCTGCAGGCAGGGAGAAAGAAAGTATGGTAAGGACGTGGAAAAAGAAGAAAGCCGTTACCATAAGAGCGGGGACTCCTGGACAAAGAAAACGCGATATTGAAGCGCTTGACAGAAGAATAGAAGAAGACCTCAGGATCAAAAAAGAGCGGGACGAGAGGGCAAGAAGAGAAGGGGAGCATCGTATAAGCTTTACGGATAGTTCCAAGATAACCGTCAGCGCGGTTTTAAATGACGAGATTGAAACAAAACTGGTTGTGGATACCGGAGCCACCTTGGTGGTCATACCCCTGGAGGTTGCGGAGCAATTGCCCGGAGTGGAAACGGAAGGGAAAGCGGAGATCGACACGAAGCTGGCGGACGGGACCGTAAGGAAAGGCGTTCCCATAATGCTGGAGTCCGTCGAGGTGGCCGGCCTGAAGGCCAAAAACATTGAAGCTGTCACAATGGATCTTCAGGGAAGGACCGGCCTTTTGGGCATGTCTTTTTTGAACAGGTTCCACCTGAGAATCGATTCTGAAAATAATGAATTGGTGCTTAAGGAGAAGGAAGTGAAAAAGATTAAGGGGAAAAGATGGAAATATCCGTACCGATATTAACATTTGTCAGCATAATAGTCGTGATTTTTGGCTGCTTTTTGTTTTTCAGACCCAAGCTGGTGATAGAGCTGCAAATAAAGTTTTACGAGAAAATAAACTGGCGGATCGAGCCTCTATCCATGCAAAAAGAGATCCGAAATACCAGGATCATGGGTCTCTTTGTAATTGCCATGATGCTGGTTATAGTGATCTATGCCTTTATCCAGGCGTTTTAAGCGAATCTTTTCGAGACAAGGTAGACAGGAACTCCGCTCAGCATCAGGCAGATGCCAAGAAAGGAAGGCAGGGGGTGATGGATCAAGGTGTTTATCACAAGCCATACGGAGATGACGATAAAGATGATGGGTGTTACTGGATAGCCCCAGACCTTGTATGGCCTTTTTATGTCGGGATACCTCTTGCGCAGTATGAATATTCCGGTGATTATCAGCGCGAAGAAAAGCCAGATAAGGACACCCGTAAAGAAGATCAGCCTGCTAAAGGTTCCCCACGCTATCAAAATAATGATCCAGAGCGCGTTTACCGTGATCGATCTGTAAGGGGTGTGGAATCTTTCGTGCACTTTGCCGAGATACCTGAAGATGGCGTTATCTTTGGACATGGCATAGGTGATCCTGCTGGAAGTTATAATCATCCCGTTGATGGCCCCGAAGGCGGAAATTATCACAAGTGCCTCGACTATTTTTTGCGCCCATTTTCCGAACAGGACCTGCATGATGTTTGAAGCTATAAGTTCACTGCCCGCGATCTCCTTTACCGGGACCAGATAGATGTAGACAAGGTTCATGAGCATGTACAGGGAAGTGATTATCAGCGTCCCTATTATCAGGGCCATTGGAAGCACTCTCCGGGCATCTTTTGTCTCCCCCGTTACGTACGTGTTTTCATGCCATCCTCCATAGGTCCACAGGATAGGTATGAGCGCCAGTCCGAAAAGGGGTATGAGGCTGGTGTTGGCAGCAAGGGGCAGGGGATGAAAGTTCGTGATGTCGCCTTTTTTGGACATAAAGCCAAGAACCACAATACCGGCCAGCGTCAGGACCTTTGCGGCCGAAGATATGTTCTGCAGTCTTTTTGCTTCGCGGAGGCCCAGGATATTAATGAAGGAAAGTATAAGGACTATGGATATGGCGATAAGTTTGACCAGTGAGCTGTCGAGGGACAGGAACGAAACAAGGTATTCTGCGAAAATGAAAGCAACCGCCGCGATCGCTCCCGTCCGCATAACCAATAAGCACGTCCATCCGTAAAGAAAACTGGGCATGGGTCCGTAACTTTTTTTAAGATAGACGTAATCTCCACCCGTTTCAGGGAAAGAAGAGGAAAGTTCGGAGTAGCAGCTGGCCCCTATAAGAGAGAAGACGCCCCCGATCAGCCACGCGAGAAGAATAAGTTCGGGTGAGGGGATATACTTTGCTATTTCAGCGGGAACGCGAAATATGCCGACGCCTATAACGACGCCTATCGCTATGGCTATCGAATCCCAAAGGCCCAGGACTTTTAATAATACCGGACCCTGCTTGTCAGGAGTTATATTATCTTCCATCAGAATAAAATTCAACAGTTACTTGCTATTTGTAAAAACTACCAATATAATTATACCATGGGACAAAAATCAGGAGCGCATAAAACATGATTTTTGATAAGATAAGAAAGAAGCTGGAGGAAGAAGAGCCTTTAAGTCCGCAAGAGATGCCCTCGAGATATAGTTACTGGTGGAGACGCCAGAAGATCACCATAGTCCTGGTCATCCTGTTTCTTGTAATAGGCATTGTCGTGACCTGGTGGTTCGTGATTTTTTGTTTTTTGTTTCTCGGCTACAATCTATACGCGAATTACAAAAGGGTGAGGCTGTTGAAAAGAATGCATAAGTTGGGAATAGAGTTTAACCCAAACCTGAAACGTGAAGTTTAACAGGGAAAAGACTGGAAAAGGTTTTTTAATTCTATCCTGGTCTCTTTACGACCTGGCCAATCAGTTTTTCGCTTTAAACGTGGTTTCTTTGTACTTTCCCCGCTGGATAACCCTTGAAAAGAAGTCTCCGGAAGTTTTCTACGGTCTTGCTTTCGGGGTTTCCATGTTTTTGGTTGCTGTTTGCGCGCCATTTCTGGGGATCGTTTCGGATATGAGAGGCAGGCGCAGAGTCTTCCTAATATTTTTTACGCTGTTATCTATTGTTTTCACAATGAGCCTTGGTGTGTCTACCAACGTATTTTTAGCCCTGATATTTTTCGCGATCGCGAATTTTGGATGCCAGGAGGCAATAATTTTTTACAACGCCCTGATGGTGAAAGTTGCTCCGCGGGGAAGGATAGGTTTTGTCTCCGGACTGGGAAGGATGTTCGGCTACAGCGGAGCCATCCTGGCGCTTTACCTCACCAAACCGGTAATACTGAACATGGGTTATCAGGCGACTTTCATTTTTACCGGCATCCTATTCCTGATCTTTTCCCTGCCATGCATGATCTTCGTTAAAGAGGGACCGTCCAAGGAAAGGGCGGCTATGCCGCGTTTTTTAGACAAAGAGAGACTACTGGAGGTATTCAGGAGATTAAGAGAGACAGTCTTTCTCAGTGAGGAATTGAAGGGCTTACGGGACTTTTTGAAGGCTTCTTTCTTTATGCTGTGCGTAGTCAACACGATCATACTTTTCATGGCCGTTTACGCAGCCAGGGTCTTCGGTCTGAATGAAAGCCAGCTGATAAATCTTATCGCGTTCTCCACGTTTTTTGCCATAGCAGGCAGTATTCTTTCGGGTGTTGTAAGCGACTATATCGGGTGCAGGCGAGCCTTGCTGGGAGTGTTTTTTCTCTGGGGAATCTGCGTCTTGGCCGGCTCGTTTCTTAGGTCGCCATATCATTGGTTTGTCGGGGCACTGGCCGGAACAAGTTTGGGCTCGACCTGGGTGGTTTTCCGGGCCTTGGTGATAAAACTTGTCCCGGAAGAGAAGATAGGGGAAGCCTTCGGTATATTTAATCTGATAAGCTATCTTTCGGGTGTAATAGGGCCCATTTTATGGGGAACGCTCCTTCTCTATTTTTCCAGGTTAGGGGAGAAGGGATACCGCCTGGCCTTTCTTAGCCTCATGTTGCTTATAGTGATAGGTGTTGTTTTTCTTTTAAGGATAAAGAAGGAAGAAGCTGAAAGTTGAGGGAAACGTTATGGCACTGCAGAATCTGCGGGAAAAGTTTGAAGAGGCTGCGTCAAAGCAGCCTGAAAAGATCGCGATCAAACATAAAAAAGACAGCGAGTGGGGGTCAACGTCATATAAAGAGCTGTGTGACAGCGTAAGGTCGGTGTCCGTATTTTTGCAGGAAGAAGGCGTGGGAAAAGATGATAAGATCGCGATCCTTCTGGAGAACAGGCCGGAATGGCCGCTTGTATTCTTCTCCACAGTTTTTATAGGAGCCATCTCCATCCCCATTAATCCCGGAGCTGCCCGGGAAGAGATCGAAAATATTTTAAGAAATTCCGAATGCAAATACATCTTTACGGGTGAGAGTTCGCTTGGCCTTGTGGAGGAGATAAGTCATGCATGCCCGACAGTCAAGAAAGTCGTTTCCGTGGATTCGGATGAGTTTAAAAGCGCGGCAAAAAGGACTCCCGAGGAACTTAAGAAAACAGAAATCGGCCGCGATGATCTGGCATGCATTTTGTATACCTCGGGGACGACCGCCGAACCGAAGGGCGTTATGCTGTCCCACGAGAATCTCCTCGCCAACTGCGATTCACAATACAGGGTCGGCCTTATCACGCAAGAGGACAATGTCATTTCCATTCTTCCTTTGCACCATATATTTCCCTTGACGGCGACCATGATCCTTCCGCTTTTGTACGGTGGGAGGATCGTCTATCCGGGGACAATGAGGGGAGAAGCTGTCCTGGAAGCTGTGAGGGAATCCGGCGTGTCTGTTTTTATCGCCGTGCCGCAGATCTTTTACTCGTTCCATCAAAAGATCCTGGAAGGAATAAAAAAAGTGCCTTTTCCGATCAACCTTCTGCTTAAACTTATCGTTAGGTTTTTGAACGGGATCAGGAAGAAAACCGGTGTTAACCTGGCGCGATATTTTTTTCGGAGCATTCATGGGAGGTTCGGCAGGTCGATGCGCATTTTTGTAAGCGGGGGCGCGAAGCTTGACGAGAATGTTGGAAAAGATCTGTTTAGGCTCGGGTTTACGATACTTGAGGGATACGGCCTTACGGAGACCTCTCCGGTTTTGACCATCAACCCTTTTAAAAAACCAAAGATCGGTTCGGTCGGGTTGCCTGTACCGGATGTCGAGCTTAAGGTCATCGAAAAAAATAAAGAGGGCATAGGTGAGGTTGTCGCGCGCGGACGCAACATAATGAAAGGATATTACAAAAGAGAAGACCTGACCGCCGATGTCATAAAGGACGGATGGTTTCATACCGGGGACCTTGGGTATATCGATGAAGACGGGTATCTCTTTTTGACAGGTAGATTGAAAGACGTGATCGTCTTGAGTTCCGGTGTTAACGTGTATCCCGACGAAGTAGAAGAAGCTTACATAAGAAGCGCGCCCGTCAAAAAGATGTGCGTGTTTGAGGTGCCTGTAGAGAAAGGCGGAGAAGAGGTCCTGGCCCTCTGGGCCATTGTCGTGCCTGATCTCGAATATTTCAGAAAATACGGGGAGGTGAACCTGAAAGCAGTGATCAAGGAAAGGTTCGACAATGTCTCAAGAAAATTGCCCAGCCACATGTGGCTCATGGGTTTTTCCATAACGCTTGAAGAGCTTCCGCACACGCTTTTGGGCAAAATAAAACGATTTGCCGTCAAAGATATCTATGCTCCCAGAGTGGCCAAAGAAGGATACATTCCGGAACCGGAGGAGCTCTCGGAGGAAGACTCAAAACTGATAAAAAAGGATCACGCGAGGAAAATAATAAATTATCTTAAAAAGCAGACCGGAGTTAAAAAAGCTGTTTATACTAGTAGTCAGGCTGCGATAGGAGTCGATC
>JBHIBX010000055.1:0-7693 GCA_046759285.1 Candidatus Omnitrophota bacterium | reverse complement strand
ATCTGAAAAAAGCGCCGGGTCATATCAAGGTCCCTGAACTCCGGCTCGTTCATGAAATTATCAAGGCCCTCCCAGTATATCTCGTTTTCGAGGTCCTGCTCGATAATATTATCTACGACTTTAAGGGCCACCTTCGAAAGTTCGGTGATCTCCCTGTCTCCGCCTTTCTCATCGCGCATAACGCGTTTAAGGTCTGAGGATATATCAGCAAAGGCCGAATCCTCATAAGAAGAATTGATGTAATTCGCCACCCTTTCAAGTTCGGGGCCTTTAAGCTCCCGATCAAGTTTCACGATATAATTTTTTACGGCATTGGTCATAGTCACAAGCACGGTGAGGACCGCTTCCGCTTTGATCTTGACCAGCTCTATACGCTTTAAATAAAGGTTTTCGACACTGGGCCACATTACTATGCCGGCATTGTGCAACTCACTGCTTATAAGATAAGAGGTCATCCTGATGACATCCTTGATGCTCTTTATCCGGCCCAGGTACTCTCTTGCCAGGCGTTCCGCTTTGCGCTTCTCGAACTGGACTCTCTCCTTTACAAAGTCCACATACCCTCTGTAGCCGGCATCGGTGGGAACACGGCCTGCCGAAGTGTGGGGCTGCTCTATATATCCTATCTCCTCCAGCTCAGCCATGACATTGCGTATCGTAGCTGAAGAAAATCTGTCGCCCATATTTCGTGCAACCGCCTTTGAACTTACCGGTGTCGCAGTCGATACATACAGCTGCACTATCTGGGCTAAAACTGAAAAATTTCTTTTTTCTTTTCTCTTTATATTCATTATGTCTTTAATTATCAAATAAGGTAATTTTCTGGCAATTTAGCACTCTTACATCTGGAGTGCTAAATTATATCACTATCTTGAGGTTTGTCAAGAGGTTTTAAGCTTCTTAAAAATGGAATACTTTACTTTCCGGGGAACAAGGAGTAAAATGATAGTGCTTAATTTCCTTAAAAGTTTAGCTTTGATGAGAGAAATAGAAATGGACATTAAAGGCGTATTATCAAAGAATCTTGGTATAAGCAAGCTTACGGGACCTTCTTTAAGAGAAGCCATAGTGTATCACTATGATCCCCTGCCTGATGATGAGAAAAGGCGTATAAATCGTGAAATTGCCCATGGCGTTATAAAAGCTGTAAGAACTGCCAGAGGTAAGAAAAAATACGAGAATACAGGAAAAACAGAATCTTTACCGGGCACTAATGTGCTGGGGATAAATCACGCTGGTCCTCTTGATGTTACGCTTGTTTGGGAAACTGAACCGAACGGTACTCTCAAGCTGGTAGAATGCCATATACATTCAGGGGGAGATCAGATCAACGTATCAAAGGTGTTCAGCGATTTTAATGAAAATATTGCGTTGGTGGCACTGGCAGGAAAAGAGGGAGAGGAAATTACAGATGAATGGGAAAGAAATTTCTTAAATAACAGAATAATCCCCACACTGATCCGTGCCTTCGAAGAAGATCAACAGGTGGCGGTTTATAATATAATTGACGGTGATCCGCTTCCCGTAATGTTCGGATGGGCAGATGAACTGTCAGGAGAAACAGTAGGAAGAATCAATCAGGAAGCTCTAACAATGCTTGAGGCGATGTTTAAAGGGGAATCAGATAATATCTGGATGGTCCTTTCGGCAGGAGGGCCCGTAAGATATAATAGGGATCTTGCCTATTATGCTTCGCTGGTAAAACGAGTGAAGAAGAAATATCAGGACAAGGTGGAATTACTGATCGATTTTAAGTTTGTGTCCGGCCCTGAGGAGGCCATGTCAGTTTTGGACATTCATAGAGAGACACCTCAGGATATAATTAAACCGAACCTGGAAGAATTTATACAGATCTTGATCTCAAGCGGTTTGGCAGAAAGAGGCTCCCTGGATAAAAATACAATTACCAAAGAAGTTGTTAAAGCATACGCAAGAAAAGTGAGAAACAAATATAATCTTCTGGGAGTGCTTGTTTCAATGGATAAAGCCGGATTGATGCTCGTTATGCAAGATAGGATCATTAAGGAAAAAGGCATCAAGATAATACAGGCATGTCATACAGCCGCCGGAGATTCACTTAAAGCGGGAGTTGTTTACGCGCTTTCCAACGGAAAATCATTTGAAGAAGCTGTACATACCGGAAATCTTTTTGGAGCTTCAACGGCTTCTATGGAAGGTTCTCAAACTGTCACACCCCAGAGACTTGCCAAGATAGAGGCTTTAGCACGCATGCAAAATGTAGTGCCGGAGGTAGAATAGCGGTTACTTACACCTTGCCTCTGCGCTCTTCGAGCTGCCTGCGGATCTCCGCGGATTTTTTCTTTGTCAACGGCATGCGCAAAACAAAAATAATAGCGATGATCAGACCCACGATCGGTAAAAAAGCCAGACTGGCGCGGATCCCGAATATGGTCTCAGGAGCCTGCACCTTAAGTTTCCAGGTAAAACCCACCCATGTCAAAATAAGGCCGGAGAAAAAATATCCTAATGAATTCCCCAGTTTAAGAATATAGGAGGCGCAGGCGGTAAAAGAACCTTCCCTTCTTTCATGTGTATTGAGCTCATCATAGTCAATAATGTCAGCACCGATGGAACTATGCAGCATCCAGATAGAAGCCGCAGCCATTCCCATCAAACCCGACGCGACCGTTTGCAGCCAGATGATCTTCGGTGTATACAGGAACCAGGAACCGCCGTAACCGCATATGCCTATGAGGCAGGCTGCCACCACCGCCCTCCGTTTGCCGATATGATGCGCCAGAATCGCAAGCAGCGGAACCCCTATAACGCCTCCCAGCATAAAAGCCACACCCATCCAGAACTGCCAGTTATCTCCGATAATTTTGTCGCCGGCGGACACATAAAAAACCGTGGCATAGTAACCAAGTGAGCCCACCATGCTCGTGCCAATAATAAAAGAGGCGCCCACAATGATCATCTGACGGAACGGCTTACACCTGAGAGTCTCACCATAGGAACTCAGAATGGAAATTTTCTCTTTAACCTTCACCACCACTTTCTCATAGTAGCGTTCTTTAACTCTAAAGAAAATGATTATGGCAAAAGTAGCCATTACCACACCCAATATTGATGAGTACACCTTCAATCCTAGGAGAGTATTCTTTTCTCCCGTTCCCGGAATAAGGAACCAGGCCAGGTTGGTGAACCGCAAAGCATAAAAATTGCCCAATTCTGAAACCTTTTGGGTCATGCTGCGATAGGCCATAATGGAGGTGCGCTCTTCATAATCAGGCGTCATTTCATTGCTCAAACTGTAGTAAGGCACGGTAAAAGAGCTGATTATGGGAATATAGACCAGGTTGGAGGCTAGCATGTACCAAAATATCACGGACACGCCGAGGAATTTTACATTCACCCAGGACGGCGACACCCAAAACAGGATCGGCAGGGCCAGTCCGCTTAAAATACCGGCGATCAAAATAAAAGGACGGCGGCGGCCGTGTCTGGAACGCAGATTATCGGACAGCCACCCCACCACAGGATCAACAACGGCATCAAAGACTCGGATCAATGTAAGCGCCAAACCCACCAGCCACGGTTTAACACCCAAATACATGTTAAAAACCGCAAAAGCAACAGCCGGGTATAACCAGAGACCCCACATATCAACTGCCGTGCCAAGGCCATAGAACATCTTTGTGGGAATCGGTAGATGATCACGCCAGTTTTTCTTCTCATTAACAACATTAGTTTCTTGCACTGCGTTTTCTCCTTTTCCTTTTTTGCAAATTAATCTTAACGATTATAACATGCATCGATAAGTCGCTCTAAGCTTGTGGTAGCCACGCATTGAACCGTATCAGCGCCACCGTAATATATTTTAACTTCGCCGTTATCCTCCACCACAGCCCCGCAGGTAAACACCACGCTGGGAGTTTGTCCCACAAGTTCGTATTGCTCCTCGGGAATCAAGATTGCGTCTTCAGCCATAGCCTTGACTTTTGACAGATCTTCCAGATCCAAAAGACACACGCCTAATTGATAAATAAAATGCTGTTTGCATTGAGTACGCACTCCGTGAAAAATATTCAACCATCCCTCAGGTGTTTTAATAGGCGCGGCTCCCGGGCCGATCTTTGTCCAGGCCCAGCGAATCCCCTCCCAGTTCCTAAACACGCATTTACTCTTTCCCCAAAAGACCAGATCCGGAGAATAAGACACCCAAATATCCCCAGTATCGGCTCCGGTATTGGGCCGGTCAAGGCGCGCGTACAATCCGTTGATTTTCTCCGGGAAAAGCACCCCATTGCGGTTATCTGTTTCAGAAATAAACCCCATCCATTGAAATTTATTAAAGTCCTCTGTCTTCACCAGACTCAGCCGACAGGTGTGGGCGCTGTGCGCGGCATGGACTATATAATATGCATCCCCGATTTTTGTCACGCGCGGATCATAATACATGCCGCCGGTATACTCCTTAAACTCCGGATCATTATGGGGCATATCCACCGGCTTTGGTCGCGGCTTAAAATGATAACCGTCCGTGCTTTCCGCAATCCAAAAACGGTCAACCAAAGCGGAATTCTCCACCCGGCAAACCATCATATAAATACCATTGTATTTCACGATGCCGGAATTAAAAACATTTTTAATATCGGCCTCAGCGGGGAAATCCTTACCTGTCAAGACAGGATTCCCCTCATACCGTTTGCATATAGGATACTTGTTTGTAGTCACGTCTAACACCCCCAAATCTCAGAAGACAAAATTCACATAACTATTATATTTCTATTAAGTAATATCTAACCACTCTGTATCAGCTCTATTCCATTCTAAAATTTTATGTCCTCTATCCTCAAAGAATTTTCGAACTTTTCCTTCGTCGTATTTTAACAGGTCTTGAAGAATAGGCACTAAGATGGAAAGAACATTATCAGATAGTACACTTCTTCGACAGATGTGTCCCATATAAGGTGCCGGAGAAACGGTTATTGTATACCCCTGGTAGGACTTAACGTGTAACATCACATGGACATCGCTTGAACCATCTCCTACATATATTATGGCATACCTGGTGACATTCTCTTTTTGCTTTAACATATCGAGAGTGGCTACTTTCGCATGCCCGGCATTAGTCCTTTCAACATCCTGAATGACGCCATTTTTATAAATAAAAGTTGTGCAGTAGATGTTCTCAACTGGGAAAATGTTTTCTACGGCTTTCTCAACACACTCTTTAGGCGCCGCAGATACTATATATGTGCTGAAATGGCAATTTTCAATTCCTTCACCCAAGATCTTCATTAGTTCGGGAACCCCCTTTTTCAGCTCGATCTCTTCTCCCACTTCATAAAGAAGGTCTTTAGTTACTTTCCCGACATAATCAGGATCCCGAATTATCAAATGTGCGAGTTCTCCACCGAGTTGTACGATGTTTCTGCGTTTTATCTCTTCGATCTTCTGGTCGAATTTCTCAGCAGATATTCCCAACTTTGCGCTTAGTATATATCCTACATCTCCTGTAGAAAGTGTCTTGTCAAAATCAGAGACAAATAGAATTTTTTTCTCCATTTTGAGTGCACTCCTTTTTTTCTGTATCCACTAGAGTTTATTAGTTTATCATCCGCGCGCCCAAATAACAATATAATTTTTGACAGACCGGTTTGTCAAGAGGTTTTAGTGGGCTTTGAGCTTCTTGAAAACGGCGTATTTGATCTTTTTTGGAACGCGGGCACTGATAAATACGCCCTCTTCCCTATACTCTTCATTCTTTATAGTACCGTTTTCGCGGATCATCTTAAGGAGGGCATAGTATTTATGGGGAAGAGTTATCTCTATATCCTCCATGTCTTTTTGGATATAGTTGACAATACAGTCGATAAGTTCCTCAAAGCCTTCCTTTTTCAGGGCCGATATAACAACGGCATTATGAAATCGCCTTTTAAGACGTTCCTGCACCAGCTTATCCGGAACTTTATCTGACTTATTCAGCATCGTATATATAGGCTTATCCTTGACACCGAGCTCCTCCAGTACCTGAAACACGGCCGATCTTTGCTCTTCGACTCTGTGATCGCTCATGTCCGCCACATGAAACAGGATATCCGCTCCAACTACCTCTTCAAGAGTGGCTTTGAAGCTTTCTATCAAATGGTGCGGCAGATCATGTAAAAATCCTACCGTATCGGAAAGAAGAACGGTCTGTTTATTGGGAAGGACGAGCTTCCTGACAGTGGGGTCAAGCGTGCTGAAAAGCTGGTCTTTCACTTTGACGTGGGTTTCGGTAAGCGCGTTAAAAAGCGTAGATTTACCGGAATTGGTATATCCGACAAGTGAGATCGTGAGCATCGAAAATTTATCGCGCTGGGATCGCCTTAATTTTCGCTGAGAAGTGATTTCCGATAGCGACTTTTTTAACTTTGCGATACGTTCACGCACCCGGCGTCTTTCGTATTCCAGCTGCTGTTCGCCGGGACCTCTTGTCCCCAGCCCTCCTCCCAGGCGGGAAAGTTCGATACCTTTTCCGGTCAAACGCGGTAACAGGTACACAAGCTGGGCCAGCTCTACCTGGACCTTACCTTCGTTGGAGGTAGCTCTTCGGGCAAATATATCCAGGATAAGCTGCGTCCGGTCGATCGTCTTGATCTTTATTACTTCCTCAAGGTTTTTCTGCTGGGACGGGGAAAGATCATTGCTGAAAATCGCTGCATCCGCTTCGCGCTCACCGACAAGATCGGCTATTTCCTGGACTTTGCCTTTACCGATAAGCGTCCTCGGCACCAGAGCCTTCATTCGGCAGACGACCTCTTCTACGATATCCACGCCGCAGGATTCCGCGAGGCGCCTGAGCTCCTCTTTCCGGTCCTCGAGCTCCCAGGTCTCCTTGCCTATCTCATCAATGGTGACCAGTACCGCTTTCTCTTGCTTCGCCCTTGTTGGCTGTGCCTTTACCATAAAATTAGTATGTCATTGACGATCTCGTCCACACTGCGATTCGCATCGATCCACTGAACACGTTTATCCGCGCGAAACCAGGTAAGCTGGCGTTTGGCGTATTTGCGGGTGTTTTTCTTAAGTTCCTCAACCGCTTCATCAAACCCTATCTGGCCGTCTAAAAAAGCGCAAGTTTCTTTTATCCCAAGCGCTTTTTCCGCGGTCTTGCTAAGTTTTCTTGCACGGAGCCCTTTGACCTCTTCGGCAAGCCCTTCATTGAACATCCGGTCCACCGCTGCATTTATGCGCCCGTAAAGAATATCCCTGGGGAGCTCCATACCGAAAACCCTGCAATCATATTTCAGTGATATCCCTTCAGATTCTTTCTTCTTCTCGTGGATGGTTTCCCCGGTAAGTTCGTAGACCTCTATGGCCCTTATTATCCGGCGGATATCGTTAGGATGGAGCTTCAAGGCCGTTTCCGGATCGACCTCCTTGAGTTTCTCGTATAAGTATTCACCGCCCTTATCTTCCGCCTCTTTCCTCAGTTCCTCACGCAAATCCTCATCGCTTGGCGGCGAAGAAAAAAGGCCATCTATAAGCGACTTCATGTAAAGTCCCGTTCCTCCCACCATTACCGGTAATTTACCCCTGGAGACGATCGACTCAATAATGCCGGTTGCTTCCTCGACGAACCTGGCAACGCTATACTCTTCTTCCGGTGATATCTGTTTGACGAGATGATGAGGGGTATTCAATAAAAGATCATCACCGGGGGCTCTCGTGATGACATTCATAT
>JBHIBX010000054.1:0-7773 GCA_046759285.1 Candidatus Omnitrophota bacterium | reverse complement strand
TGTCTTTTTGGGAGTTTTATCGGGTAGGGGAGTGCCTGTTTATTTGTAGTGGGGTGGATGTTCGAGTTCGGGCGTTTTGGAGTGTATTGTAAGGTTTTATAGGTGTTTTGGTTGATAATCGAGTAGTGGGGACACAGATTTTTTAGAAGTTAATTCCTGCCATTTATTCTTACCTAAGTCTAATAATCAAAATATATTACAGCATGTTAAGAATGCAAAAGATATCTTACTTTGTATTGACCTAACTCATTTATTTTGGTATAATTATGACAATTCTAGATAAAGGCAAACCTATGGTGACATAGGGGCGCAAAACTGTAGGTCTAGATATAAAATAGCATTACCGTTTTGTTTTTCTAGACAGCCAAGTTACCTGGAAAAGGCGACTTGGCTTTTTTATTTATAGCCTGGAAAAAGGGGCTGTATTATCCTTCCTACAGTGGGGTAGCACAGCTCCCCAGGCTTGAAAAAAGGACAAAAAAGATGAGTAACTACAAAAACAGGCATAGGATTTGGCTTAAGGCTATATCAATGGTCGTAGTGTGCCTGTTTACTATAAACACAATTTCCTGGGCATACCCCGGAGTAAGAATTTCGTCTTCAAGACACACCCTTGCCCCACGTTCTATATTCAAACCTTTGACAGATGAGGGCATTCCAGATACGGCGGAAATTAAATATGAAATTATTGCTGGTGTAAGATTGCTTCTTGCAGGGCATTCTCCTACTACTGTAAATGGATTTTTAACAGAAACGTATAGGAAATCGGAAAATAAAAGAAAAACCGAATTTCTTGAAACTGTCGAAAAGAAAGAGAATTCAATCACGGCACACTTTAAAATCCTCGGTAAAAATAACGTAACTTTCGAGATTAAGTATCAAGACACAAAAACTGCCTCCATACCTGAGGGTGACCGAAGGTTTGCTGATGATGTAGATGTAAAAGACGCGCACTTGAAAAAGGTCAGCACTAAATCACTCGAAAGACTGCACTACGGTAGTGTTTTTCAAGAAAATGACGTCATAAAAATTACGAAAATACAACCCCTTCAACCCGGCCCCAGCGACAAGCCACCGGACAATGAAAGGGGGTCGAACTTCGTATCAGGACAGGATTCAAGAGAAGCAATAAAAAAACTTTTAATGCTCAAAGAAGAACTAAAAAATCCCGACGAACAAGTCCAAAAAGCCACATTCCGAATCTTAGGCCGCGCATATGCCGCCTTAATAAAACAAAACAAAATGTCATTATCTGATTTCGAAGCAAAACTTAAAAATCCCGACTGGCGTATTCAACAAACCGCATTCCGAACCTTAACCAGTGCATACATTATCTTAATAAACGAGGGTAAGGAAGTTCCTATATCCTTACTTGAGGCAAAGCTGAAAACTCCTGCATGGTGGGGTGGGCGAAAAGAAGTAATCACACCCTTAACCAGTGTATACACTGCCTTAATAAAACAAGGCAAAATGTCACTATCCGATCTCGAAGCAAAACTTAAAAATCCTAACTGGCATGTCCGAGGAGCAGCATTCCAAGCCTTATCCCATGTATACGCTGCCTTAATAAGCCAGGGCAAGGAAGTATCCTTATCCTTGCTTGAAGCAAAGCTAAGAGATCCTGACGACTTTGTCCAAAACAACGCACTCGAAGCCTTAACCCATGTATACATTGCCTTGATAAACCAGGGTAAAGAAGTATCTTTATCCTTACTCGAAGCGAAGCTAAAAGATCCTAAGACCATTGTCCAACAAACCACAATCCGTGCCTTAGGGCATATATACGCTGCCTTAATAAATCAGGGTAAGGAAGTATCTTTATCCTTACTCGAAGAAAAATTAAGAGATTCTGGCGAATTTGTCCGACTATCCACAATCATAGCCTTAGGGCATATATACGCTGCCTTAATAAATCAGGGTAAAGAAGTATCTTTATCTTTATTTAAAAAAACGCTAGAAAATTCTGGTTCCCGAGTTCGGCCGGGCGCAATTCGAGCCTTAGGCAATGTATACGTTGCCCTAATAAACCAGGGTAAAGAAGTGTCTTTATCCTTACTTGAAGCAAAACTAAAAGATGCTGGCCGGGATACCCCAGAATCCGCAATTCAAGCCTTAGGCAATGTATACGTTGCCCTAATAAACCAGGGCAAAGAAGTATCTTTATCCTTACTTGAAGCAGAACTAAAAAATCCTTACCGGGATATCCGAGAAGCCGCAACTCAAGCCCTGGGTAATGCATACGCTGCGTTAGTGGGTCAGGGTAAAATGTCATTATTCGATCTCGAAGCAAAACTAAAAGATCCCGACCAGTGTATTCGAGAAATCGCAATTCAAGCCTTAGACCTTTTACCAGACCTTTTATATGCAGCTTCAATAAACAGGTCCATAATATCTGATGCTGATTATGAGAAGTACCTTATCTGGACACAGGAAAAACTTCCTTACGACGAAGAATTCGTTACTAAATACCTGTCTTCTCCGAACCCAAGGGTGTTTATAAGCAAATTAAAAGCCGGGGCTCAGGAGAAGATCGATAAAGGCTTTGACCCGAATAACGAAGAAGAAACATATCTCGCTTTCATAGGTGCAAGAATAAACGGCATAGACATGACATTTGCAGAATTCAAAGAACGACTGGAAGAATTAGTTAAATTCGATAAAGCGCATCCCGGATACTTTAGTAGGCTTTTCAGCAAAGCAAAAACATTAAGAGCTCTGGAAGTAAGTGCAGAAGAATCCCGCACGCTTGATGCAAGCCAAGTAGATACTGCAGTCTTGGATAAAAACTTAGCTGAGCTTATGAAGATAAAAGAGGATTTAGACAGCCTGGAGTGGCCTCCTGAAGACTTCCGGGACATTAAGGCATTTAATATAAATAACCTATATCGTTACTTTAGGAAAGAGCAGGGGAAACCAAAAAAGCTGAATGTATCCATTAGCGACATGAAACAGGAAATATCCCAAAATCTTCCCATGTTTCGTAAGGCCTTATTTAAGCTTGCCAAAAGACAACTGAGCAACAAGAAGATAAGAGACAAATGCCTCGTCTTAATGCGTAATTTAATAATAGCGGATGTCTTATCCGACAATGCGCTACTTGACCACATGCGCTTTTCCGATGTTGAAGCAAAAATAAGCGCTTTCAAGAACTTCTACGAAAACTATAAAAACCACCTTCCGAATTCAGTAAATGTGAAACTGGAAAGAATCAAAGGCCTGCCGGAAGCTTTCGGTGAATTATCGGAAGCCGTATTCAATGAAATAGGCAAAGTAAAGGTGATCAGACAAAAAGGCAAAGATACCTACACACTTATTCCTCAGGGCTTTTTAAGCGTATTCAGGGGCAGAGCAGGCATGATAGATTGCTCTTTTGACGCGGATAAAGGAACTCCCTGCACAAGAGCTATGCACGAAGATACCATATATTACTTTGTATATAAAGGTAAAAAGCTTAAAGGATACGTGGGTCTCTGTGTGGCAAAGACCGCTAAAGGAGAAAAACTTTTAACCATAGATACCATTAACTCCGCATCCCTTGACGGGGAAGAACTTTTAACAAACCTGTTCAAAGAATTAAATACCCTCACTCAGGAACTCGGCTGCACAGGTATAGCATTGCCAAGCGACATCAAGCTTTCTTTCAATTTCGATAACAAAGAAACTATTAAAAAAATGAGGCTTTACACAAAAGGTAAAGCAATACGCGCAGGGCCTTTCCATAAAGATACCTGGCAGTTCTTTACCGACATGTTCGGAGAAGACGGATATAACAGCATAGAAAAAGGCGAATTTAAACTTATTAATATTGCTCCTTCTTCCCAGGCCGAACCCGTATGGCTTTTCGATAAATTGCTCGAAAGCGACTCTTCCGAAAATGTGGGAGAGAAAATAGCACAGTTTGTTTTAAATACAGATGTGGATTTATCATCGGAGCGTGATGTTTATCGCTGGTTTACAGGAAAAATGGGATTTGGTGATGAAAAAGGACACGGGGAAATCATTTCTTCCGAAGAGGGTATCGAAAAATGGAGGAAAGAATTTCAGGAAGATTATGTTCCTTCTATTACTGACGATAAAGGTCGTTTGAAAAAAGAATATGAGTGGTGGGGCAACTGGTTGGAATTTTTTCATCCTACCGATACCTTCAGATATGATTATCGCATTTATTTTGTTCCAAAAGACGAATGCGTTATAACTACTTTTCGAAACCTAATCGAAGCTCTTAAAGAGTCGGGGACCGGATTCAAGATAAAAACTATCAATATAGAAAAAGAAATGAATGAAAAGCTTCTCAAAGGACAAGCACGAACAAGGAAAGACCGCATTGTTATGTATTTTAGCAAAGCTGATGCGGATAAAATAGTCGAATTAGTGTATTCTTACGTTTCTTCGCACAAGGAAGATTTTCATGATTGGGAAGCATACTTTGGACAAAGAATTGTCTCAGGTGTTCCTGGGGTAAGAATTGTCTCCGATCCAAGCAAGGAGATGTGCGAAGCATGTGACGCAAGCGACCAGACGTATAATTGCGTAATAGCACGTATTACAGTGGCTGTTATCCAGAAGATTTTAAGGGACAACAAAGAGGTTCTCAAAAAGAAGCTGAGCAAGAGATACATGAATGAAGTTGATTTCATAATAGAACTTTTTATTCATTACATAGGTTCAGAGAAAAGTACAAGATTAAAACAAAAATTTGGCGTAGATATGATCGATGAAATATTTAATCCCTTTATTAGAGATGCCTTCAAAGTGCTGAGTGATCATTTTGGCGAGAAAGAATTTCACAGATTGCTAACAGATATTTACAAAGAACACTTGATGGGATTAGGTATGGATCCATCACGCGTCGCGTTCCTGAGAATGCAGCCGGACCCGGCTAAGCCCACCGCAGGCTCAACCGAGGGAAAGCCGGCATCTGACGAAAATACTACCATGGACGATTCAACTAACGCAGGCGGGATGTCCGTCAGGGGCATAGGAACATTACTAGGCTTATGTATTGGTTTATATTTTGATGCACCGGGACTTGGTATAGCGATCGGGTTTCTGGCCGACGTAATCACATATCTCATAACCAGAAGAATCCGACGAGCTTCAAGAGAAAAATCTCAAGGAATGTACATACCATTCCATTTTCCTCACACTATAAAAAGGGCGTTCAAAACCGAAGATATCGATACTCTGGAGAAAATAGCACTTGGGCCGGACAGTAAATTCCCGGTATACGCCGTGCACGCCTTAATGCGTATAGCATTACCAGAGGGCGATGAACGCTCCGACAAAGCGTGGAAGGCAGAACTTGCCCTTGAAAAAATCGTGCATGAGAAACCCGACCTTGCAGAAACGATCGTGACTACTTTATTGGAAATTTACAGATCCGGAAGTTCCACGGGTAAATACAGGACTGGAAGGATATTAAGCCGTGTTGCAAGTAATAACCCCAAGCTTGCAAGAAAAACTGTTCGTGCATTTGAAGGTATCCTTGAACAGGAAAACCTCCCAAATATCGAATATGATTGCGCTATAAGCGCCATTAAAAATTTTATAACCTCGGATAATGAAATATTCAGCAAATCGGACTTGCAAGTCATTGCTAAGGCTTTCGAAAAAAGGGAAATGAAAGAAGAATTTTACTCAAAAGTTGCCGATGCGTTCACATCCCTGGCACATGTAAAACCGTATCTTTTTGCAGACAAATCCGATAAAAGGACAAAACATGCCGCACAAGTCATAAATATCCTGGAAAAAACATTAAGAAAAAAAGGATTAGAACCAAAAAGCTATTGGTACATAATCGGAGCTCTAACCGAAATTATTAAAAAAGATCATGAGCTGATCAAAACTTCGCTTATTACTGCCTTAGAAGACATTCTTAAAACAAAAGGCCTACCAGGTGACGTCTATCAAAATGCCGTAAATTGTTTGGAAGCCATACATGCACTTAAGCCTCCTTTTGCGCCAATCGTCTTTCGGACAGCCGAAAAAGTTCTAAAAACAGAAAATCTTGATAAAGAAGCGTGTGAAAGAACGGCATATCTTTTACGCTTTCTGATCAAAGCTTCACCCAAAATTGCAACACGCAATACCATCAACATTCTTCGGGTTCTTCTCGGAAAGAAAGATTTGGACAATTATGTCATTTTTACGTTTTGTTTGGGTTTTATCGCAGAAAACAATCCCGGACTCACCGAAGCTGCGTTTCGGGCGTTTAAAGACGTTTTAAAAACAAGAGGGCTAACTCTGGAAATATTTAAAAGCGCTTGCACTGTTCTAACCAATGTTGCCGAAAAGAGACCCGAAACCGTTGAAACTGTGATCGAAATATTTATCGAAGTACTTAAAACAAAAGGGTTAGGCTTTGATGCTTATTCTGCAGTTACGTCTTCTTTGGAGTCTATTTTCAGCGAAAAAACAGAACTCATTACACTCCCGGCAATTCAAAGACTAAAAAGCACTCTACTTTCAGAAGATATTGACCCTGATGCCCGCAAAGCTTTATCCGCTCTCGTACAAATTATTTCAGAAATTTTAAAGGAGTTTTCCATGGCTCCACCTGAATCCCTGAATTTATCTACAGTTGAGATGCTCTCGGCTCTTTTTCCTATAAATGGCTTAAGTCACACTACATATGACAATCTTGCTAACTCTTTTCTAATTATCGCCATTAAAAAACCGGATGAGGCCCGAAAAATAGTCGACATTCTCGCTGAAGCGATCAAAATAAAAGGACTCAAACAGTATATTCGCGAAAAATCGTCCTCCGCCTTAACAACGATCACTTCCATTGCCAGCGACGACCTTGACGATAAGGAGCTTGCCGATAAGATCGTCCATACATTAAGCAACATCTTGCTTACGAAAGACCTGGAACACTCTTCATATAAAATCGCGGGTGTTTCATTGAGTAAAATTGCCGATAACCCTGAATTTACACAAAAAGTAGTCCAGATCTTAAAAAATCTTATTCTTATGAAAGATTTAGAAAAAGAGGCTAATGAGGAAGCGATCGGTTCTCTTGCAAACATCGTCGGAAAAAAGCCCGCTTTGTCAGCTGAAATAGTTGCATTTTTTGAAGATATATTGCGCGAAGAGCATCCACTGGATCCGGAAACGCATAAACGCGCGGCATCCTGTTGGCTGGCGATTGTTCAGAAAAATTCGGACGCGAGCCCGGATAAAGCTGCCTTCCTGGAAAAACTTGATCTTGGGTTTCTTGAATTTATCCTTGCCGAAGACGGCCTTTCCTCGGATGTATACGATTACGCGGGCTCGCTTCTTGAAAAAATCGCTGAAGATAAAACCGATGAGATCACTAAAAATACAGTGACAGCCCTCCTGACCGCACTAAAAAGAAGGGATATGGAAGAGGGGACATATTGGAAGATAACTGCATGCCTTAAAAAAATTATAGAAAAGACAGGCAGTTTTAATGAAGCGATAGAAACATTTTGCAAAAAAATTTACAAAGAAAAAGACCTAAATGTTGAAACCTACAGGTGCGCAGGTAGGTGCATTGCCGCCATTTTTAAGGAAGACGAAAATACAAGACCTGAAATTCTGGAATTTCTAAAAGAAGTTCTTAAGACAAAAAGTCTTGACCCTTCGGCTTATGATGGCGCGGCATGTGGTCTAAAAGATATTGTAGGAGTTGATGTGAAATCCATTGACTCTTCTACCTGCGGTTTGCTTGAGGAAGTGATGAGCTACGATATCCCCGGTCTCTATTTATGGGCTTTTTATATCTTTTACATTATTAGCTACATCCCTAAC
>JBHIBX010000053.1:0-7792 GCA_046759285.1 Candidatus Omnitrophota bacterium | reverse complement strand
CGGCATCCCTCGACTCCTTTGTCCTGAAGCACATCTTCCAGAAGATTCTTGATCCGGATTTCTTTTTCCGCAACAGCCCCAATAAAAGGACGTCCGATAGCTTCTTCCCTGCTGTATCCGGTAACCTTCGCCGCAACCGGGTTCCATTCGTTAATGCTACCCTGGGCGTCTATTCCAAAAATCAGTTCACCGGCAGAAGCGGTCATTTCTGAAAGGTCTTTTTCTGTACGCAACCTCTCTCTGAATGAAGCATCCAGTTTCGTATCCATGGCTCCAATATCTTGAAGGGCTTTCGCGGCACATCTGCGGACCCACCAGCTCTCATCTTTCAGCGCTTCCTTGAGGCGATCGGCTGCGTTTTTCGCGGCAGGGCCTATTCTGCCAAGAGCGGCTGCGGCCTCGCTACGCACATCAACATCTTCGCTATCTAATTTCTTTATAAGCGGGGTAACTCCTTCTTGTCCTATCACACCGAGGGCTTTTGAAGCGTAAAAGCGGACGAAGAAATTATTCTTAAAAAATCCACGTTCGGTGTCTTTTTCGAATATTGCATTGATAAGTTTACCAACCATTTCGGGGCCGATCTTGCCGAGAACACGCACGGCAATTTCGCGAACATGTTCATTGCTATCGGACAGGAGCGGCATGAGACAATGGGCTGTAGATGAACCGGTCCTCCCCAAAGCTGCAACAGTGGATTCGCGAAAAGCGACTTCTCTTTCAGCATCCTCAAGAAGAGAGGCTTCTTGCCTTTTGGATTCCTCGATAAAAGCCTTACGGGCAGCCGTCTCTTCATAAGTTACCTGATGTGTATCGGTTGCGCGGGCTCTTGATTCGCGAAGATAGGCTTCGCGGGCAGTAGCTTCATCATGAGCAAGCTGGCGGGTGCTGGTTTCGCGGGTCCTGGATCCTTCAACAACTTCCACATGATGTGCGTCCCTCTCGTTGAATGCTCCGCTTGTTAGAAATTCTTCCCTGTCAGAGGCTACCTGATCCGCCTGCGCATGTAGAGAAGCCTCGTGTGCTTCGGATCCACCGACTGTCGCTTCGCGCTCAGCAATTTCCCGCTGTATTTTCTCCTGGGCCTTCCGTTCTAAGACTTTTATTTCATGGGCAGCGATTTCGATCCGAGAAGCCGCATTACGGGCGGCATCGCGGGCATTTTTCTCATGCAAAATATATTCACGTACAAGAGTGATGAGGGCATTGACTGATTTCGTTGTGGACGGAGTTATTCCTCCGAGCGCTTCTATGGCAGCTTTACGGATAGAGTCACTTTGTTTTTCATCCTTCGCCACTTCTGCAAGAGAAGAAACCGCTTCATCTCCTGCGCCGGCAAAAGCCTCCACGGTGGCTTTCCGGACTCTTTCCTCCTCGTCTTTCAATAATTTTATAAGGACTGATATTACTTCAGGAGTAACCCGTTCTACCTCTCCGAGGAAACGGGCGACAGCTTCACGGACACCGGCATCATCGTCTCCCGAGGCGCTCATAATAGCCCGGGTGTCCGCCGGAAGGGCGGGATGAACGCTACTTAATGTCCGGATGGCGGCCGCACGGACCTGCGAAGGGTTTGTATCTTTCAGTGACTCAACAATAACGGGTTTTGCATTAAGATCGGTAGGACTTATCTCGCCAAGGGCGATTATTGCGGTCACGCGGACATTTTCATCAGCGTCTTCCCTTGCCGCCGCCGCAAGAACGGGTATTGCTTCTTTCGCGATTAGCCCCATTTCGCCAAGCGCTTCCGCACCGCCCCTGCGAATATCCGGATCGTTATCCGCCAGGTCAGCCGTGTTCTTTTTGATCTCGTAACCCATGGTTAATTTTCCAAGCTTCCTAAGCTCTTCTACCGCATTATTCCGGACATCGGGGTCTTTTTTATCCGTTAAATCCGCCGTAAGCTTCTTGATCGTTCGTTCCCGGATCAATTCATTGAGGCTTTCAAAAGCTTCTAAAGCGGCTTCACGGACTTCTACTTCCGGATCTTCCAGCGCATCCTCAAGAGCGGGAAATATCATCTTTATTTTTGGCGTATCAGGTCCCAGCTCGCCAAGCATTTGAGCGGCAAACACGCGGTTTTGGGCGTCTTTGTCCGTTAATTTTCCTCCAAGGGCGGAGATCCCCGTAAGGCCCGTTGTACCTAGAGCCTTCGCGGCGGTTATGCGGACACGGGGATCTTCGCCCTTCTTAAATGCTAGTTTCTTAAGGTCGCCTATCGCGGCTATCGCGTCGGGACCGATCTTTCCGAGAGCCCGGGCAGCAGCTTTGCGGACAAGCTTGGTTTCATCATCTAAAGCTTTTCTGAGAGCGGAAACTATTCTTTCGTCAACCGCGCCTAAACTGCCGAGAGCGCTAACGGCATTCACCCGGACAGTCGCTTTTTTATGTTTTATCCTCTTTAAGTTCCACTTCACGGGATCCCGGAAAATCCTGCGAACGAGATAGATAAGACCAACGACTGTGACCAGGGTACCCAGAGCGACTAGAGCGCTCCAGACGGGATGCGTCTTGATAACCTCCAGGAGTTCGTCAAGATCTTGCGGTAAATCAAAAGGCAAGAAAAGGAAGCCGTGACTTCTCTTTCCTTTTTTCTTTTTTCCTGTCCGGCTATCTATCCTTGCTATGGCTTTTGTGGACGCTCTTATAAGTCTGAGATCTCCACTGCTCACGGAATCCATTAAAGCCTTGCGTGACCTTTCGCCTCCGTGTTCACCCATAAGCCGGATCGCGCTTAGGCGGGTGTCAGGATCAGGGGCTCTTGAACCTTTGATCAAAAGCGACTCAAAAAGGTTTCTTGCTCTCTCCTGGGTCTCGGGGCCCATTGAGTTTTCAAGCATTAACTTTTCCAGCATCACCATAGCATCTTTCGGGGAACCCATCTCCACAAGCTTCACCGCTTTCCAGAGAGCGGGTTCCGGATGACGCATTATTAAATCTCTCAAAATTGATTGGGTCCCGCATGCGGTCAGCGCTTCCGCCATGGCACTACTAACGTCCACGTCTGTCTCCCTGGACAATGCCTGAAACAAAGCGGCTACCGCCGTTGGATCGCCGATATTTTGCAAGGTTTCTGCGGCATTTAAACGCAAGCGGCTTTCCTTTTCTTCCAACACAGGGATGAGGGCGGGAGTCGCGGCTGATTTCTTCATAGCCAATTTCTCCCATTTCGCCTGGCCAAAATCACGCATTTTAGTATCTTCCATTGCCTTCCGCTGCTCTTCCGGGGTGGCGTCCGCTCTCAATTGGGTCACCTGCACCCTTGAGGCCTCACTTTCCACCAGGATCATAAATGACTCCAGCTCATTCTTCGGATCATGGTATTTCTTTTTCAAAATTGACTCGGGAATTCCTGTAAGGAGAGCTTCGGCCGCTGCGGCGCGAACCTTCATATGTTTATGTTTCAACACGTTGCTTAAGGAAACGAATATTGCGTTTAAGTACCTGTTTATCGCCTGTTGTGTTTTTTCTGCTCTGGCCCCTTCGAGCATTGTTTTTAAAGAAAGACCGATTTTTCCCAAAGCCGTAACACAAGCCGTATAAGCAGTCCTGAGAATCCTTGGAGTTTCCATTGCCTCCAACAAGGGCTTTGCCGCCCTCGCGTCTCCCATGTTGCCGAGAGCTTCGGCCGCGGCTTCGCGAATGTTCCACAACTCTCCGCCTTTTAGCACGCTGATCAGTTCTGGAACTGTTCCTCTATCGCCTATGGAGCCCAGAGCCTGGATAGCGGCCCTACGGATCGTGCTGTCCTCCTCCTTCTTGAAAACAAGACGGACGATATCGACTATCTCATCTCTTTGTTCTTTTTTGTCTTTAACGGGTTCTCCCCTGGCGGCGGCCAGCTTGATGCCCTTTGTTAAAAACCCGCCTATATCTCCTAAAGCTTTCACGATGGTTCCACGAGAAGAAACGGAAATGTCTTCGCTGCCCAGTTCACTGATCAATGAGGAGACTATTTGCGGATCTCCTAAGCTTGCCATAACATTTGTGGCACTCTTATTGATTTTATTTCCCAAGCCAAGAGCGTAAATGAGGTGAGTAATGAGTAATTCCCTCTCGATACTTTCTACAAGACCTTCACGTTTATATATCTTCTTTCCTTTCGGATCAAACAGATACGCATATAACAGATATATATTGTTGCCTGTTTCCTTGCCTATCTCTTCAAGGGCGTCTGCCACGGTTTTCTGGACTTCTTCATCCCTGTCCTTTAACAAACCGGTTAAATGGTTTAATATCTTGCTGTCCGCCTCCGGAGAATTTTCGTGATAAGCGCCTATGTTGCCAAGGGCTTCCGCTTTGCGCTTTCGAAGGGCCGGATCCATCTCGTTCGAGGTTCGCTGAATAAGCGCGTCTATTGCTTTCTCGCCTCCGAGTTTTCCCAGATTTGTCGCCGCTTGACGGCTGGCTTCCCAGTCCTGGCCGTTCAAAATAGCTATCCAATGCTCAACGGATTCCCCTTCCGGAGCCGGGCCTTGCCCCGAAGTAAGGTACATATGTCCGAATACCATGGCCATGACGATCAAGAATAAAACCGCGCACACGGCCGGGGAGTCAAAAAGTCCCGACGCCGGGACAAACGGCAGAAAAACAAAACCGTTCGCGCTCGATCCGGGAGTGCCTCCCGTTCTGTCCTCAGGGATCACTTGCGTGCCGCTACCACTGCCGCTGCCCCAAAATGCCGCTACAGAAGAACTTCGGGTCTGCTCCTCGCCTTCGCTTTTCTCTTCAGCTTCTCCAAGTCTTTTAAGATACAGCTTGTAACCTATTAATATTGAGAACAAACCGCCCCCAAATAGCGACAGGACCACCATATCAGCAGCTACGGCTAATAAAGCAGTAAGGCCGAAAAGGCCAATGGGTGCTCCTAAAAGAAATCCAAAAATTTTTGTGTAAGGCGTCAGCCCTTTCTTCTGCCGCAAAATTTCACCGGTACTTCCGAACTTCGGGATATCCTTAAACTGAAACTTATTGGGATAGTACTTTTTAAGCAGTTTTATGACCTGCATCAGGATAAGCTTTGAAAGATCTTTTAATCCACTAAAAGCTGCTGCTGCTCCCAATACGACCCCTATGCCCACGTCGATCATCCCTAAAATCGACAAACCAAGATAAGCCTCCCATAAAAAGCTGGGAATCGCGAAATATGTAACCAGCGCCATCGGCACCAATATCAAAGCTAT
This sequence comes from Candidatus Omnitrophota bacterium, assembly GCA_046759285.1. GTDB lineage: Bacteria > Omnitrophota > Gorgyraeia > Tantalellales > Tantalellaceae > JBHIBX01. The sequence continues at coordinate 2,609 of JBHIBX010000053.1, read as the reverse complement.
TTTGAGCCACCTGGACCTTTTCTGTTTACGTATCTTCAAATATTCTTCGCTCTCTTTTCCTTCCGAAATCCTCTCCAGCTCTTTAGAAAGCTCTTCCGGAGTATAACGCTCGCGGGGATTCAATCTCAAGCACTTCATTATCACAGCGTCAAGGCTGGGGCTTACGCTTGGATTGAACATGTTTGGAGGCACGACGGGATAACATCGATCATTCGTTACGGCGTATGGGTTTTCACCGTTAAACGGAAGCACTCCGGTGACCATCTCGTAGAGTATGGTGCCGAAAGAGAAGATGTCCATTTTGTACCTTTCCCGGGGCTCTCTCTTGTAATTAATATCCAAAAACCCGTACAAATCACGGTCAAGGGTAATGTAGTAGCCTTTTTCCTGCTCCGGCGCCATATAATAAGGTGTTCCTACAACAGCTCCTTGCATCGTGAGCCTGCTCTCCATATCCGCCGCGTCATCTCCCAGTATTGCCAGCCCGAAATCAAGAATTATTGGCTGTCCGGATTTCCTTATAAATATATTGCCCGGCTTTAAATCCCTGTGGATTATACCCTTGGAGTGCGCGTAGGCAAGCGCTTTGGCGACAAGTGAAAATAACTGCGCAAATTCTTTTTCATTAAACCCTTTTTCCTGAAGATGTTTATTGAGCGGAATGCCTTTTATGGCTTCCATCGTGTAAAATTTGCTCCTGTGGCGGCGTGGATCAGAGACGTCAAATACGGAAACAATATTTTCATGCCTCACACTGCTTAAGTATCTGACTTCTCTCAAGAACCTTTTTGTTCTTCTTTCATCACTCTCGATGTCGGGAGTCGCGGAACTGCTCATGATTTTAAGGGCGACAACTCTTTTTGCCTGAGTATCATAGGCCCTGTATACGGCGCCCATTCCCCCTTCTCCTATGGAGCGCAAGATGCGAAACCTTCCTTCAAACAGCTCTCCTTTTTCAATATACTCGTTTAAAGACCCGCCGTGATCAGCCAACATGTGATTACCCGATTCGGGAACCCGCTGGCCCAGAATAACATAGGACAAGACCTTATCGTGTTGTTTATATGGGCTAGACGCTTCTCTGAACATTTGCTGGTTTTTCGCTATGTATTCCAGTATGGCCCTGATCCTTACCACGAACCATTCCCTGCACATCTTCTCGCTCACGCTTATGTTTGACCCGGAATACGCCGAACGCGTCACTTCTTCCTTGAAAATCGTGCAAAGGTTAAGAATATTGGAAGCCTGAGTCTTGCTCGTTTCTCCAAAATCGATCTTTTTTCCTAAAAATTGGATCGCTTCATGAGGTAAAAGGACAAGTTTTTCGCATAATTTTGCCCTGTTCTCTATATCACGCTTGTCTTTGAATTCGAATCCGGCTGCCGCCCGCTCCAGTTGTTTTGTGCCAAGGATATTGACCTTTATCTTGACCGGATCACGTCTTAGATCAAGATGCGGGAACAGCTCCTTCCTCTCCCCGTTAGTCAGCTCCCAGGGAGTGATAAAGGGACAATCTCCGTCCACTATCACGTCTATTTCTATATCATCTGAAGATTTTTCGTACCAGAAATAACTGCCGGAGGCGTACACCCTGAAGGGCGTTGCTTTGCCAAGACCTATATCATTAAAAATGGCCGGAAGCCCCGGAATAATAAACGACTCGAGGCCTTTCTTCATCTGCACGATCCTTCTTCTTGCTGCTTTTGCGGTAAGAGGCGCAATGCTTTTGTACGTCTTGCCCTGGGCATCCATCGCATGCAGCCAGTTATGCGCCGTAATACGTTCAAATATCTCTTTCTGGTTCAAAGTGTCCGTGACAAAATTTGCCTGGGGTTCAATATTCATATCATGGCGATCAAAAACCTCATCCATGAATTGCTTTTTCCCGTCGAGTATATCCCTCAGGGCTTCACCCAGTAATCCTTTATACGGTTTTTGATCGCTCTGCTGGCGCAATTTCTCCTTGTCCGGATAATTATTCGGGAAAATCATCTGCTGAAATCTTATGGCCCGATTATGTCTTTCCCGATAATCTGCCCCTCTCATGAGCGGACATATGATCTCATGCAAGAGGTATTCATCAACGAGAGCGGAGTTACGGCTTTCCAATTCATTGAGCACATCGGCGGCTGAAAACATTTCACTGTCTCTCGGAAAGTTCGCTCCCAGGAAGAAATCGTCTTCAGCGTTAAATACGATGGAGTTAAATCCGTATATCCCGTACTTTTTTGCCTGAATCGCACCTTGTATCGCTTCGGCCCTTTGTCTTTCCCGGTCATCAATACCGGGCCACTCCAGAAAATTTCTCAAGAGCCTATTGATCCTGTGCCAGTAGCGTTTGGTGATATCTATTTCTTTTATGTTTTTCTTCCGGAGGTTAAATTCCGCCAAGGATCGCTCGCCCTGCCAGATAAATCCGTCTCCGCTTTCATCCACTTCCCGTATCTTAGCAGAATCATCCGGGTAGGCACTTTCCGCGATCTTGCGGGCGCTTTCGCTTACGTCCGGATCGGTGTCAAAGCACATGCCCAGCACGCCGAGCTTGACGCTCTCGGGGTCGATCTGGTCGAACTGTTCATTGAGTCCCGACGCTATTGTCTCCTGGATCA
>JBHIBX010000052.1:0-7903 GCA_046759285.1 Candidatus Omnitrophota bacterium | reverse complement strand
CGTGCGTGTCCTGGGCACGCCCATCGAGACGATACGCCGGGCCGAGGACCGTGATCTGTTCCGGCGGCTCCTCCAGCACTTTTAAAAGCGCGTTTGAGGCTTCTACCGTCATCATGTGCGCCTCTTCTATAACGCAAGCATTGACGGGAGCCTCGTAAGGCTTCAGGTTTAATACATCCCTGACCTTTCGCACTTCCTCGATCTTTATCTTTTTGTTCTTCCCGGGGTTTATCCAGATAACATCCGGGTGATCAAGCCTGTCTATGTTCATAACCGCCATGAGAAACGCTTTCGCGGTCAGGGCGCGGCCCACCCCCTCGGGCCCAAAAAACAGATAGCTTTTTGCCATCCTTCCGGAAGATAAGCTCCTCGAAAGATAACGGACAGCGTTACTCTGCCCTTGTATATCGCTTAATGAAATCATAGACTTCTTTTTTGACAAGTCCGTAAGTTTCGTCCTTGTCTCCCTTCACCTTTATAACTTTTATTTTGTCAGCGCACTTTTTCGCCAGATCGAGATAGCCCTCTCTCACTCTTTCGTGGAACTGGCTGCCCCTTTTTTCCATCTTGTCAGCCGGGTGCTCGGCCATGGCGCGCCTGAGTCCCGTCTCTACATCGACATCCAACAAGACCGTTAAATCAGGACTCAAACCATCCGTGGCAACGACATCTATATCTTCTACCTTTTTCATATCCATGCCCAGACCATACCCCTGGTAAGCAAACGTGGCCGTGTTAAAACGGTCGCACAGGACTATTTTTTTCTCTTCAAGGGCCGGCAGTATAACGTCCTCCACATGCTGGGCTCGGTCAGCTTCAAAAAGAAAAAGCTCCGCTTTTCCGCTTACGCTGACATCTTCTTTTTCCAGTAAAATATCTCTTATCCTCTTTCCCAGCGTCGTGCCTCCCGGCTCTGCCGTATGGATGGTCTCATAGCCGTCGGAAAGGAGCTCTTCATAAGCGCGCTGCGAGTGCGTGCTCTTCCCGCTTCCTTCCGGGCCTTCAAACGTTATAAAAATACCTTTTGTCAGCTTTTTCGCCATACCGGCCCCTCCGGCGTGTCTTCGACCACTACGCCTCTTTTCGCAAGTTCCTCCCGCAGGCTGTCAGCCATAGCGTAATCCTTGCCTTTCCTCGCTTCTTCCCTTTTTGTGACAAGTTCTTCTATCTCGGTAACTTCTTTTTCATCCACTCTTGTGGGCCTGAGCGAAAGGCCAAGCGTATCTGCAAACCTCAGAACAAAATTCTTTATAGCGCCTGCTATGTGTACTTTTTCTCCCACCGGCATCTTTTCATCCGAGAGAAAGTCATTACCGATATGAACCGCCTCGAAGATAACCGAAAGCGCCGCTGGAGTGTTAAAATCGTCATTCATCGCGTTTTCGAACTTCTCCTGCAGGTCGTTCGCAACGCGCTGCGCCTTTTCTACCGCCTCCGGGGCTACGGATTCTCCCGAGTTTTCCCGCGCTATCCTCGCTATTTTGTCGAAAAATATCATAATGCGCTCTTTTGAACTCCCAGCTTCGTCTATCCTTCCTTCGTTGTAATCTACCGGACTTCGGTAATGGCTCATAAGAAAAAATATTTTCAAAAGATCCGGATCCTTGTATTTATCCAGAAAATCCGAGATCGTTATGTAGTTGCCAAGCGATTTGGACATCTTCTCTCCGCCAACGCTTAGGAGGCCATTATGTATCCAGTAGCGCGCGAATCTTTCGTCGGTAGCGGCTTCGGCCTGCGCTACCTCGTTCTCGTGATGCGGAAAGATGAGGTCCAGCCCCCCGCCGTGTATATCGAACTCTTTTCCCAGCAGATTCATGCTCATAACGGAACACTCTATATGCCAGCCTGGGCGCCCTTCCCCCCAGGGACTTTGCCAAAAAGGCTCGCCCTCTTTCGCTTCCTTCCATAAGGCGAAATCCAGCGGATGCTGTTTATTCTCATCAGCGCCGATGCGCACCCCGTGCATCATCTGTTCCTTATCCTGGTTTGAGAGTTTTCCGTACTCCTTAAATTTTTCCACGCTGAAATAAACGCTCCCGCCGACAACATAGGCGTGATCCTTCTGGATCAAAGTCTCAACGAACTCGATCATCTGCGGTATGTATTCGGTGGCCTTCGGCTCGACGACCGGGAGGCGTATCCCAAGCATATCCATCTCCCGATGATAAATGTCAAGATATCTTACCGCAACCTCCGTTACCCTCTCTTTTAACTGACTGCCCGAATATCCCTCGCTGATCTCGCGAAGTTCGTCGGAAGCTTTTTTTATGATCTTGTCATCCACGTCGGTCACGTTCCTGACAAAAAAGACATCGTAACCTTCATACTCAAGGTATCTTCTTATGACTTCAAAAATATACGCGCTCCGGGCGTGCCCGATGTGCGGGACATCATAAACGGTGGGTCCGCAGACGTACATCTTGACCTTGTTTTCTTCAAGCGGCCTGAAGTCCTCTTTTTTTCTTGTTAGCGTGTTGTAAAGCGCTATCATTTCTTTTTTCGTCCTTCTTTCGACTTTTCCTGGTAATCGCTGATCTCGTGTTCGATGTGGTCTATTTCATGCTGAAGTCTCTCCAGCGCCTGCTGGAGCGGGTCCGGAAGTGAAGTGTGATCCAGGTTTATGCCTGACGGGAGGCGCTGGCCGCGCCTCCTTGCGATACGCCCGGGGACGCCTACTATCGTGGAGTCGTCCGGAACATCCCGCACAACAACCGCATTAGCGCCTACCATCACGTTATCCCCGATCGTGATATTGCCCAGTATCTTGGCGCCGGCGCCCACGACTACATTGTTCTTAAGCGTAGGGTGTCTTTTGCCTCTTTCCTTGCCCGTTCCTCCCAGGGTAACACCCTGGAATAATGTAACGTTATCGCCTATGATAGAAGTCTCTCCTATTACGACCCCCATGCCGTGGTCGATAAAAAAGCCTTTTCCTATCTGGGCTCCCGGGTGTATCTCTATACCGGTTATCCATTTGCCGAACTGAGACAGAAAACGCGGCAAAATAGGGATCTTCCATTTTCGAAGGGTATGCGAACATTTCCAAAACATCAGCGCATGCAGACTGGAATACGTGAAAACGACTTCCACATAATTTGTAGCTGCAGGGTCCCTCTCCATAGCCGCCTTGATTTCATCATAGAAAAAAACATATGCCGTTATGCAATAAGTCAATCCAAGAAAAAAAAGAACAAGAATCACCATTAAAAAAGTAGCTATCATATTGCTCCTCCTTTTACTTTCTCACGAGTAAAACTACAGCGTATGAAGCTATAGCCTTCCCTTTACCGATCTCGCCAAGTTCCTCGGCTGTCTTGGCTTTTACGTTAACAGATTCCTCAGGAATCTGCAGAATACCGCTGATAGAATCGATCAGTTCCGGCCTGTAAGGAGCCAGCTTGGGGTCTTGCGTTATGACCGTGCAATCCACATTACCCACAGTAAATCCGCTACGCTCCATCAGTTCCATTACGTCCTGAAGGAGCTCCTTGCTGGCAATAAACTTGTATTTTGGTTCCGTATCGGGAAACATCATGCCGATATCACCGTTTCCCAGCGCGCCCAGTATAGCGTCAATTATAGAATGAAGGAGCACATCGGCGTCGGAGTGCCCTTCCAATCCCCTCGGAAAGGGAATATTTACGCCGCCCAGCATCAGTGGTCGGCCTTCAACTAATCTATGGATGTCGTATCCTATTCCAATCTTCATAATTCCTGCGCTCCCAGCATCGCTTCTGCGAGTTTCAGATCCTCTGGCACTGTTACCTTGATATTCTTCTTGTCGCCGGGAACTATGCAAACCTTGTTCCCCAGACGTTCCACAAAACTGGAGTCATCAGTCGCATCCGAACCCTCAAACCTCTCGTAAGCTTTCTTGATTATGTCGTACCTGAACGCCTGGGGCGTCTGGGCTTCCCAGAGAACTTTCCTGTCAACCGTCTTTTCTATAACGCCTTCTCCTGTGACCTTTTTTATCGTCGAAGTGCATGGAACGGCTAAAACCGCCCCTCCATATTTTCTCGCCGATCCAACGACCGATCGAATAGCTTCCTCTTTCAAAAACGGACGCACGCCGTCGTGTATCAATATAATGTCGTCTTCGTTCGCCTTTATGCTCGCAAGCCCGTTGGCGACCGACTCGCTTCTCGTCTCGCCTCCGGAAATGACACTTGTTACTTTGCTCATACCGAATTTTTCAGCGGCGCGTTTTGCTTCTTCGATATATTTTTCTTTGACGATCAACGTTACCGCGTCAACCAGCGTTGATTCTTCCAGGCGGGACAGGACATAAAACAAAAGGGGCTTTCCCTTAAGTTCTAAAAAAGGCTTATTGTCTTTATCGTTTGTCATCCTCCTGCCAGAACCCGCAGAAGGGACCAAAGCTATTACACTCATATCTATTTGTTTTCCCGTCAGGACTGCTGGCCCTTTTGTCCCTGATCCTGTTTTTTGTGCTCAGGACCTTCGGATAAATTGGCGAATATCATCCTGCCGGCTGAAGTTTGTAGAACGCTTGTAAGCGTCACGTTGACGTTCTTTCCTATGAATTTCCTGGCGTTTTCCACCACGATCATGGTGCCGTCACTCATGAAAGCGACGCCCTGATTCCGCTCCTTCCCTTCTTTTCTGATGAAAACATTCATCTGCTCCCCGGGAAGAACGACCGGGCGTAAAGCATTGGCAAGATCGTTGATATTGAGAACCGACACCCCCTCAAGCCTGGCAATCTTGTTAAGATTAAAATCATTCGTTAAAATGCGGCAATCCAGGACCTTTGAAAGGCGTACGAGCTTGGCATCCACCTCCCTGATCTCCGGAAAAGCCTCGTCGTGAATGATAATCTCCGTGCTGGCGCTTTTTTTCAGTATGTTCAGCATATCCAATCCCCAGCGTCCCCTTGCGCGTTTTGCCGCGTCCGGACTATCAGCTATCTGCTGGAGTTCCTGCAGTACAAAACGCGGAACGATGAGCTTGCCTTCCAGAAACCCCGTCTCGCAGATCGCAGCCACCCTGCCGTCTATGATGACGCTGGTATCCACCAAAAGCAACTGTTCCCTCCGGTCTTCGCGTGAAAAACGCACGTAAGGGATGATGAGATTGAATTCATCCTTGCCCTTGATCGAGATGACCATGCCCAGATAGCAGAACACCAGGGTAAAAACTATCTGGAAAGTAGAATAAAAGCGTTCGTCCATCGGTATCAAACGCAGGATAAGCGTAAGCATCCACGCTATAAAAAAACCGAAGACCAGGCCGAACGCGGCCACCGAAAGATTTCTCAACGACACGCGCCTCAACTTGACTTCAAGAAATATTATTACCACGGCTATGATAAACCCTATACCGGCGCCTATTCCGCCTCCCCTGACGGAAAGGTCCGTAAGGACATAGCCGAGATAATACCCGCATATGACACTAAGAATAGTGAAAAAAACCCTTAAAAGCATTACTGTAGCCACTTCTTACTCCTTTTCTTTAAAAAAAATTAAAAAAATGAACTACCGAGTATCAATCGCTGTTCCGCGCTCTTCCTTTTCCTCCTTGCTGGATTTGCGCCTGCTCCTGGGTTTGCTCAAAAGCTTCCAGGGATGCGCCTTGATATCGGCGACAAAATCTTCCAGATCGTTATATATCTTTTCCTCGGTGAGGAGTTTGCCTACCGTCCCCTCTCCGTCTCTTAACCTTCCGAAAATGATCTTCCAGTCCTCGTACAGCGTATCATCCGTAAGCAGCTTACCAAAAGTGCCTTCGCCCCTGTCAAGACGCGACAATACTTTCTCGATATGGGTGGCGATCTTGCTCAGTTCCTCCATCTGCTGGTTGACTCTCAGGGGGTTCTTACCGATTATTTCATCGTTCGGCTGCAGGAAACGGTCCGATGCCCCCGGCGATATCTCCAGGTACCGCTCCCCTAAAAGCCCCAGGGTATTGATCGAGGCAATGGCGTCCCTTTCGATCTTGACATCGCCCCTGACCTTTATATTCAACCGAATACGGGTCCTCTTGACGTTATCGTCGTAATAGATCTCAAGGGCCTTGACTTCCCCTACGTCAACGCCGGCAAGCCTTACCGGCGAGTCTTTAGTAAGCCCGTTCACGTAATCAAAGACCACATTGATATTATAGCCTTTCTGAAACGGATAGAGGTCTCCTACGGAAAAAACTATCAAAAACATCAAAAAGATTCCGATCCCGATGAATATCCCTACTTTAACCTCCAGTCTTTCGTCTCTAAACATATATCTCTCCTTTTGTAATTTGGAATTTTAATTTGTTATTTATCTGTAATCGGTCCTCTCGCATTTCCGGTTATGAACTGCTGAACTATGCCGCTTTCGGAATTCTCTATTTCTTCCGGTGTCCCGACCTCGATTATACGCTTGTCATACAACATAGCAATACGGTCGGCGATTTTGTACGCGCTTTTCATATCGTGAGTCACGGTTATGGAAGTGACTTTCAACGTGTCATGCAAGTGCCTGATCAGTTCGTTTATTATGTCTCCCATTATGGGATCAACGCCTGTGGTGGGCTCATCGAATAGAATGATCTTTGGATCCATGCATATGGCCCTCGCAAGGCCTACCCTCTTTTTCATTCCACCGGAAAGTTCGGCCGGTTTGATGTCTTCAATATTTTCCAGGCCAACCATTCTGAGTCGTTCTTCGACACGTTGTTTTATATCTTCAATGTCTTTGTTCGTATATTCAATAAGCTGGAATCCCACGTTCTCGAGCACGCTTAACGAATCAAAAAGCGCCGAGCCCTGGAAAAGCATCCCGAAATTCATGCGTACCTTGTTAAGCGCTTTCGCGTCGACCTTGGTTATGTCCGTTCCATCAATGACCACGCTTCCGGACTCAGGCCTCATGATCCCGATAATATGTTTTAATAGGACACTCTTTCCGCAGCCAGACCTGCCGATTATCACCATTGACTCACCCGTATTTATCGTAAGGTTGAGATCTTTAAGGACCTCGTGGCCATTAAACGATTTGCATACGTCCTTTAGTTCGATCATAATTTCCCTCTTATTTCATTACAAAGTAAAATAAGGCCGTGAAGAAACAATCGGCAACGATTATAAGTATAAAACTCCTGACCACGCTTGAGGTCGTGGCCCTTCCTACTCCTTCCGCTCCGCCTTGCGCCCTCATGCCTTCTTGACACGATATAAGGCAAATGATAATAGCGAACGAAATACTCTTGATGAGCCCTGTTGTAACGTCTTTAATGGCAAGCGGATCAAAAGTCATCTTTACGTACATGAAATGGCTTATATTCAACTTCCCTACGCCTATCAAGTATCCTCCGATGATCCCAAAAAAATCGGCATAGATCGTAAGAAGCGGCAACATGACGATCAAAGCCAGAAACCGCGGAACGACCATGTATTTTACGGGATTCGCGGATAAAGTCTCCAGAGCGTCGATCTGTTCCGTAACCTTCATCGTCCCCACTTCTGCCGTTATTGCGGCTCCGCACCTTCCCGCTACAATAAGCGCCGTAAGCACCGGGCCCAGTTCGCGCGTCAGGGAAAGCGCGACAAGCGAAGCGATATACATCTCGGCCGCCACCTTCTGCATCTGGTAAGCGCTTTGAAGGGCCAGCACTATACCGGTAAACAAGCTTATCAACAGTACGATCGGGAGACTTGCAACGCCTATCTTCTTCATCTGCTCAAGCGTCTGCCATTTACGTATGGGAGGTATAAATATCCAGAAAATGGTCTGGGCGAACAAGATCCCCAGTCCCCCCACGTACATAATAAAATCGAGGACTTTTCGCCTGGCAAAAAGAACTATTATTTTCGCTATGCGCTTTAACCTTAAAAATATATGCATATCCTTATGCCTTTTCTGTTAACGCCTCACTTAGTGGATTTGAAAACAAGCTCTTC
>JBHIBX010000051.1:0-7919 GCA_046759285.1 Candidatus Omnitrophota bacterium | reverse complement strand
TGGCTGAAACCCTTTTCGGTGCCTTGATGACCGGTTCATCCTCATCGGGAAGCATTTCCTTTAAAACGGAGCTTTTATCAATGACATCACTCACATGAAGAAAACCGTTCTTATCCATGCCTATGTCGACAAAAGCGGCCTCGATGCCCGGTATAATGGAGCTTACGCGGCCTTTATAGATGCTCCCGGCGTAATGCTCGAGGCTTTCCCTCTCCATGAAAAAATCCACAAGCTGGTTATTTTCGAGGATCGCGACCCTTTTTTCTACCGGACCAACGTTGATCAGTATTTCCCTGCCCGTTTTTTCCTGTCTTTTTCCACGTCTTCTTCTCATATGAATGTCATCCTTTCTTGATCTGGAGTATCCTGACCCCCTCGGGCATCTGCTCATTGAGTGCCTGGGCAAGTTCATCCGACTCCTTCTCTTCTCTGAGCCAGAAAACCATCTCTTCGCTATCGCTTTCCTGACCTACCTTCAGCGCCTTGGGCGCGCTTATCTTCACCCGGGGCGTAAACCCTTCGGTCAATACGAAAGGAAGGTCCGCTCTCCGTATAGACCTGCGGAATAGCGCCATAAGATCAAGATGCGAGATGTAGACCATATTGCCTTTTTTCTGGAAAGTCGCGTTGTAGCGAACGCTCGTCTTTTTCGTCATGTCTCAAAGGACAGAGGGGAGGAAAAGAAATTAAAAATCAAAAATTAAAAACTCTACTTTTTCTTCCTGAAGTCCAGGAATGGTTTATACTTCTTCTCCTCTTCGACCGTCACGGCAACAGGCACCTGGACCTTTTCAGTTTTCACTACTCCCATCTTTACTTTAGGTCCAAAATTCTGAACCGGTCCGGCGCCTTCGATCCTTCTTTGCGCCTCTTCCATCCTTTCTTTGGACGTTTTCTGTTCTTCCTCGGAGTAATATTTCATGTACCGCGGCATTGATTCTGATGTCTCAATCGAATCTTTCCCGTCCTTAAGAAGAAAGACCGTGACAAAGAAAACAACCTCCGTCTTGTCTACATTATCCTGTTCGTACCTGACGAGATTTCCTACAACCGGGATCCCGCCTAGAAGATCACCAAGTATCGGAACCTTGTGATCCTCTTTTGTTGTCTGCTCCAGTATAAGTCCCCCTATAAAGATCGTTTCACCGTCCCTTATCATTACCTTGGTATCAGCCTGTCTGGAATTATAGGTCATCGCCACGGTATTATCGGCGCCGCTAACTTCCAATTCTTCAAAGGTCAGATCACTGGATACTTCCGGCCTCAAGCTTACGGCTATTTCTCCCCTGTTGTTGACATGAGGAGTGACTTCAAGTTTTACGCCAATCTCCCTGGGTTTTGTCTCAAATTCCACTGTAACCGTGTTGGCGGTATCGGACGCCTTGGACTCTTTCTGGAGAAAAACGTTTTGAATGACCTTTATAACTGCCGTCTGGTTGTTCAGTGTTGTTATCCTGGGGCTTGACAGTATATCCGTATCATCCCGCTCGTCTATAAGCCTAAGAACGGCACGGAACTGGCTGAAATCAAGTGTTCCGTACTGGAAAAAGGTACCCGGATCGGCGGACCCTGTGGTAGGATCGAAAAGCTGGGCTCCTACGAATGGAAAACCTTCGGTCTGATTATCCGCCCCAGCCCCGGCAGTAATGCTTTTTTGCGGAAACCATTGTCTCTGGGCGTCATCCAGAAAACTGAAAACACCGGCATTTGTAAACGGCATTGTGATGGGCCGCGTGGCCCCGGCTGCACTAACTACGGTATTCCAGTCGATCCCGAACTGGTCGTTCCTGTCCAGAGTCACCTCGATGATCTTCGCTTCAAGCATGATCTGCGGCGTCTTCTTGTCGACACGAGCCACCATTTCTTTTATGGTGCTGACCCTCGCCGGTATAGCGGTGACGACAATGGCGTTAGCACTCGCCAGGAAGGTGGCTTTTTCCCCGACCTTCTCGACGATCACAGAGTTGATGGCGTCCAGAAGCTGCGTTATATTCGCGCCCGTTTCATCCATGTCCCGCGTAACATAATTCAAGGGTAAGACTTCCGTAACGGGCTCCTCTTGCTGGAGCCTGGCTTTGGGCATTACCCTTATGATAGTCTCTTCACGGGAATACGCGAAACCGTAGTTCCTTGTTACAATGTCAAGCGCGACTTCCCATGGCTTGTCTCTCAGGAGCATCGTGATGTTGCCTTCCACGCCCGGAGAGGGAACGATGTCCACGCCGCTGACCTCGGAGAGGTAGTGCAGGACCGTTTTGATGTCAACGTCCTTGAAGTTCACCGTCACGTTCCCCGGTTTAGGCAAAGGTGGCTTTACTTCTTCCTTGACGATCTCGGTCGCCTCTATGGTCTCAACGCCCGTGGCTTCCATCTGGCCATGGATCTCCACGCAAAGCGTTAAATTCACAAAAACAGCCGCGACCAGCACCGCAAAAGCTTTAAACGCCATACTTTGTTTTATCTTAGCCATTGATCCTCCTTTTATTCTCATTATTCGTAAAGTTTGAGTTCAAACTTGTCCTCATCTATTTTGATAACAACAATATTGTCGCCTATAGATTCGATGTATAGCCGCTCTATCCTATCCCCTTCTTTAAAAATTTCCCCGTTGATGATGACCGACCTTTTGCCGTAGTCATCCATCAGGATCCCCTGAAGAAAAACGTCCTCGACAGTAAGTATGCCCCTGGCGCCGCTGATCGAACTGGTCTCAGCGACCCCTACAAGGGGCACGAACGGATCCCTTCGGCCGCGAGCTTCGTACTGGAACGCACCAGACTCGGCGCAGAAGGCAAAAAGCCCTAAAACTGCCGCCAGACACAGAAAGATATTTGTTTTATTCAACCGACACATAGGTTTTTAATTGCATCCTCACGTTATGCATCCTGGGAAAGGCGCTGTCGTGCTGTATCCGCAGATTACTGATCGTTACAAAACGCTTTCCCTTCTCAAGATTGCTTGTGAATTTTCCAAGCTGGTGAAACCCGCTTTTCGCGGTTATAAGTATGGGCATCTCGCGATAATACTTGACCTCTTTTCCTTCGGACTTAACGGCCTTTAGTCCGGAAGGAGTTATGCTCAATATTTTTACCTTGGCCGTCTTGGCGATCCCGGAGAGGCCCTCCAGAAAGTCCGGAATTTCTTTCTCTTTTGGAAGCCGTTTAGCGTATCCTGAATACTCCTCCTTAAATTCATTGAGCTGCGCCTTCACTTTATCCTGCCGCTTAATGCGAGTATTCAGCTGATTGATCTTGTTGTTAAGATCACTGACCACCCTTGAAGCCTTCGACATCTCACCGAACCTTGGGACCAGAATAAAGGTAAGATAAAGCGCGGCTATAACGACAGTGATCCCGATGATGACATAAGTCCTCATTTGTTCATCGCTCAGAAATTCCTGTACCTTATCAACATACGGTTTTAATTTTTCCGGAACGGTGATATCGATCATTCTCTCCTTCGTCTTTTCTTCTTTTTCCTAGTCGTCTTCTTTTTCTCTTTAGGCTTAGGCTGTTCCTTTCTCTTGAACCGGCAGTCCAGCCTGAACATCATGACCTCTTCGCCGGAGATGACGTAATTGCGCATATCTTCCAGCTCGATCTCTTCGAAATACGGGGAGAAATTTTTATTCTTCTTTAGACTTTCCATGAACCTTCCGACCGTGGGCAACGCTACATCACTCCTGCCGAGGGCGTATCCCGTAAGGTCCAGCGAAACGGGTTTTTCTCTCCTTTCGCCTTTTTCGAATGTCAGCTTTAAATCAGACAGCCAGATGTTCGGGATCATTGCCTGGTTCAGGCCGTTGAGAAGCTTTGCCCAGCTTAGTTCCGGCTTAGCGATCAACCTGACGGCTTCCACCCTCCTCTGAAGATCGTGCATTTCCGTGAAGAACTTATCTGTCTTTTCCTTCTGCGGCTTCATCTGATCCCAGTTATTCTTGAGCGTTACTGAAAGATCCCGGTTATTTTTAGTAAGAAATATCAGTGTCAGATGCGTGACAAGAAGAAGACATACCACGCCAATGCATATCGGTATAACGGGTATTTCGGGCATAGCGGTGGGTTTCTTCTTCTTCTTTCTTCGAAGCTCTTTTGGTAGTAAGTTAAGTTCAATCATGATTTCAAGTTAGCCTCTGAGCGCGAGGCCTATGCTGACCGAGAGTTGAGAGCCGACGAGGTCTATATCCTGGCGCGACAGGACCTCCGCCACTTCTACTCCTTTTATCGGACTCCATTTCTGCACGTTAAGTTCCGTTTTTGTCTCAAAATACTCCATTACGCCTTCCTGGAAGATCATGCCCCCCGAACAAAAGATATTGCTGACAGCCGTGTTGTACCTGTTCTCGAAATATCCGAAGGAAAGCTGCATCTCCTTCATGATCTCTTCGAGAACGGTGAAGCTGGATTGCCTGACCCTCTCTCCGCTTATCTGGTCCGCGTGAAGCTTTAAATCTTCAGCTTTTTCGACGGAGATCCCCATGTCTTTTGATATGGCTTTCGCGATGTCCCTGCCTCCTATCTGAATCTGCCTCATAAAGCATGGATCTTTGCCTATCGAGATCAGCACGTTTGATTCCGAATGTCCGAACTCTAAAAACGCGTTGCCTTTTTCCTCTATGTCGGGATTGGAGGCAACAAAAGCGTTAAAATTAGAGAAAGAATCTATATCCATAACGTCGACGCCTATCCCCAGGTTGTCCAGCAAACTGACGCGGGAATCGATAAGTTCGCGTTTCGCGGCTGCGATAAGGACCCTCATCTGCCCCGCCTCAGCGGCATCGCCCAGAATGATGAAATCCATTACTACTTCATTGATGTTAAACGGGATATATTTCTCGGCTTCGAAACTCAAGGCGCTTGAAAGCTGGTCTTTGTTCATCTTAGGCAGGTCAACAAAACGCACTATGACGTTAGGGCCGGATATCCCGAGATTGACTTCGGTTGGATGGAGGTCTATTTCCTCGAGAGCTTCCCTGATGAGGCGTTCTGTGTCAGAAGATTTTGCGTCGAGAGGTATATTTTTGACATTATAGCCGGTGAGAATGCTGACTTCGTTTTCTTTTTTCAAAGAAACGACCTTTATGGAATAACTTCCGATATCGAGGCCTACAGTTTCCTGGATTCTTTTACCAAGTCTCATAGTATAAAAATACCATCTACCGCAACGCCATATGCGTGCGTTTCATAGTTATATTAATTATAATTTACTTAAGATTAGCACACCCTAATGGTGTTGTCAAGTTAAGTGAGGTCGCAACTTACAACGTAAGTTGCATGACCGAACTTAACCCTGAGCAAGCGAACGGAGTGAGCGCGTCGAAGGGGCTAATTAACGCTCATTACGCATCTTCCGCAGGAGCTCTGTTGCGGGTCTGAAATCGGGGTCCACCATGACCGCCTTACGGAGCCACATCTGGGCTTCTTCCCTGCGTCCCCCCACATAGAAGACCTGCCCGAGGTTATAATAAGCATCGGGTCTTTCAGGGTAAAGCCTGGAGGCTTCAAGGTAAAGTAAAGCCCCTTTTTGAAGATCTCCCCGGCGTGTATATGCCGTGCCGAGGTTAATGATCGAATTATAATCATAAGGGTTGATTTCTTTTGCTTTTTTCGCGGCCGCAAAAGCCTTTTCCCTTTCGTCAGAGCGCAAATACGCCGCGGTAAGAAGAAGAAAAGCGTCTGAATATCCGGGATTTATCTCGGCAGCGCGCTCCAGGAGCTCCGTCCCCTTTTGCTGCTCACCTTTCGCAAAGGCGACCAGTGCCAGTCCCAGATAACCGTTCTCATAATCGGGATTTATACTGACGGCTTTTTTAAAATCGCGTTCAGCTTCATCCGTATTTCCGGCGGCGAGGGTCAGCCTCCCCTTTAAATACCACGTTCTTGGCGACTGTTTGTTATACTTTGCGAATTCGTCCATGATATCCAGCGACTGGACTTTCTTCCCTTTTTTTAAGTACGCGAGCGCTTTAAAATGCATCGCAGCGGTGTCCCGGGCTGAAGAGGCAAGAACCCGGTCACTCAACCCCACATCGCTCTGCCAGAAAATATTCTGGCCAATAGTCCTTGAGGAATAGAAAAATACAGCCCCGAAAACTATAACCGTAAGCGCGGCCCTTCCGGCTATTCCTTTCTCTCCGCAGAGCCTTCTGACTACAACTGAGAGAAAGAGAAAAACCCCGAAACTTGCCAGGTATATCCAGTGCTCGGCAAAGATCTTAAAGTGCTTTACAACGAATACCAGAGGAAAAAGCGCTATCATGAAAAACCCCAGCGAAAAAAGAAGTGTCTTCCGGTCACGTTTGATCAAAATAAGCGCGAGAATAACAAAAAGACCCGCCAGTATAAAAATTATCAAAGGAAAGCCGGCTTCCCCAGCGCCTCTTCTTATTTGCAAAGCGAAAGGAATAATACCGAGAGTAAAAAATTCACCGGCCATGCGCAGGTATTCCAGGAAACTCCCCGCTAACTCCCCGGGCCTGAACACCGCCAGATATCTCCCCCCGAAAATAAGACGATGGAGCGCCAGGTACACACCTGCTATAACAAAATATGGGATGTGGCGGGTTATTTTAAATCCAAAATCCTTCCGCAAGAGGGCCGTGTCCACAAGGAGGATCAGAAAAGGAAAGATCAGGGCGGCTTCCTTGCTCAAAAGTGAAAGAACGAATGAAAAAACACTTGCCGCCAGCAAAATACCCTGTTTCGTTTCTCTGGAAAGCACGTAAAGCAGCATAGAAAGAAACCCAAAAAAGAAAAAGAGGAGGTCCGCCCTGCTCGAAATGTAAGAAACCGCCGCTACCTGCGCAGGATGTACAACAAAAAATACCGCGGTAAGAAAAGCTATGGTCTTTTCGCGGACAAGCTTCTGCGCCAGTAAAAAAACAAGGATACCGTTAAGGAAATGCAGGAAGATGCTGGAAAAATGGAACGTAGCCGGGTCTATGCCTCGTAAGCGGTAATCAATGGCATAGCTTAATATCTGTATAGGTCGATAGTATATCGTGTAAGTAAAATTCGAATTTACGATGTCCTGCCTGAATATCTGAAAAGACCATATCGGCGCCCGAATGAGGGGGTTCTGTAAAACCAGATACTCATCGTCCCAGACGAATCCCGCGTTAAGGACGCCGGCATAACACACCATGACCGCCGCAAATAAAAGAGAAAATATAAGGATATTTTCACGCACGTCGCTTCGCATCTTCTATAAGTTAGCATGTATTCGATCTAAAAACAAGTCCAGTCAGCACAAATGGCTGAGGTGTATGGAGCGGGACGTTAAATTTCCGAGCGAGCACGGTATCCGCGCGAAGCGCGGATGAGCGAGGAAATTTCGAGTTCGATTTTCTTGGCCAAGTGTAGAGCATCCCATGCCAAGGCTCCTTCTGTGCTTGCATCGTTGGCTCACGCGGTGTCACGCTGGGGAAATCGAACGTTCCCGCGAAATGCACCTCAGCCATTTGTGCTCATTTTGACTTTGACTTTTTAGATGATAAACTTACTTTAATGCGGATGAGCAAGAATAAAATAAAACTTATAGCCGGTCTTGTTGTCCTTTCGGCGGTGTTCCTGTATTTGCGACTTAAAACACTGAATCATCTCCTCATGTGGGACGAGGCGTGGAACATCTTGTCCCTCCGCGCTTTTATACTGAACGCCGTAAAGGACCCTTTCTACTGGTACTACCGCTTCCATCCCCCACTTTACATGGCTTTCGCGCGGATGCTCTCACCTTTCAAGGACGGTTTTGCCTTAAGGCTGGAGGTCTTGTCTTTAGTTTTCGCGTACGCGACTTTTCTGGTGATATATTTCTTAGGCGCCAGGATCGGGGGATGGAGATACGCGTGGTTCAGCGGCCTTTTTTTAAGCATGATGCCCTCTTCCATAGGTTACGACACCTGGATAAAAAGAGACGGTCTC
>JBHIBX010000050.1:0-7924 GCA_046759285.1 Candidatus Omnitrophota bacterium | reverse complement strand
GTGCTACAGGAAAATATCTATCGGCTTCTTTCAGCCCCTCTTTCAGGGTTTTGATCCCGGTAATTTTGTTCCTTGTCGTCTGGGCTTTTTCAGAGACTATTGACGTTTTTTCTCCAAGAATACGGTTCAGTAAATGGGATTTTCCTACATTAGGCCTGCCGACAATGCTTACTGTGGGAATCTGGCTAGTGCTTTTCATTTACCTGTCTGGCTCCTATCCTGATGTAATCCAGGCCGGAAAGGACGGTAAAAACGACCGTGGTATTCCAGATCCAGTTTGAATAGACAAAACCCAAAAGCAGCGAGATGATGGTTATCATTTGAAAAAATGTCGTGACCTTGCCCAGGATCGTCGGTTTGATCTCAAGCCTTTCAGTAAGCAGATATATCACGACCGCTCCAAGCAGTATGATGACATCCCTGCTGATAACAATTATCGGAACGTATATCGGCATTTTCAGGTAATCCGGGAGGCCCGCTACAAGGCTGAGGCTCACAAAGCCGCTTAATATCAGCATTTTGTCAGCGACCGGATCCAGTATTCTGCCGAGCTGTGTCCTTTCCTTGCGCACCCTGGCTATGTATCCGTCGAGCCCGTCAGTGATGGCAGCAAGAACAAATATTGCAAGGGCGAGGTACAGTCTATGGTAAAGGATCGCCGCAATAAAAACAGGAACAAGGATAATGCGTAATATTGTCAGCCTGTTAGCCCAGTTCATGCGCTACTCCTCATCTCTTATAAGCTGTATCCTGCGAATAGGCCAGTATATAACAAACGCTTTTCCTACCATATTCTTTTCAGGCGCGAAGCCCCAGTACCTGGAATCCCTGGAGTTGGCGCTGTTATCTCCCAGCACGTAGAAATGACCCTCGGGAACGCGGATGACCTTGCCTTCAGGGCCATAGGCCTCGCGTGCGAAATAAAAAACGCGCCTTTGGGTCTCGCTGCCGGTATTCTTTTCTTCTTCCACCAGGATAAATTTTTCTTCCCCGTCAACGAAAAGATTCCCGTCTTTTATCTGGACCGTCTCACCGCCTCCTGCTATATAGCGCTTCACAAGATATTTCTTTTTTTCAACCGGGGACAGAAATATCACGATGTCCCCGAATTCAGGCTCTCTTACTTTCGGCAGCCTGATATTCGTAAAAGGAATTTTAGCCCCATAGATAAATTTGCTGGCGAATATCCTGTCTCCCGGCTTCAAAGTGGGATACATGGAATTTGACGGGATCTTGAAGGGCTGAATTACAAAAGTCCGTATGATGAGAGCCAGAACGGCCGCTATTAATATCGGTTTTATCCACTCTTCCCACCACCAGTTCCAGGTTTCTTTGTTCAACTTCATGATATCCTCATTGCTTTTAAAAATGCTTCCTTGGGGACGTCCACTTTCCCCACCCGGCGCATCCGTTGCTTTCCTTTCTTCTGTTTTTCCCAAAGTTTCCGTTTTCTCGTAATATCACCGCCGTAGCACTTTCCCGTAACGTGTTTCTTGAGGGCCGATATATCGGCGCGCGCCAGGATATCCCCGCTGACAGAGGCTTGTATCGCTATCTTGAAAAGGTGCTTTGGTATGGTCTCTTTTAATTTAAGCACAAGTTCCTGCCCCCTTGACCGGGCTTTTTCCCTGTGGACGATGGAAGAAAGCGCGTCGCATGAGACACCGTTAATAAGGATCTCCAGCTTTACGACATTTGATTTCCTGTAGCCTATAAACTCGTAATCAAGCGAACCGTACCCCTGAGTGGAAGACTTGATCTTATCATAATAGTCGATCACGATCTCCGAAAGGGGCATATTGTAAGTAAGCTGCGCCTTTTCCGGGTTGAGGTACTTCGTGCTGACAAACTCGCCTCTTTTATTCTCGCAAAGCTTCATGAGCGCCCCGAGGGAATTGCTCGGGGCGATTATGTAGCACCTCACGAAAGGCTCCTCTGCGTAATCTACTTTTCCGTCGGGGTATTTTGTAGGGTTGTCGATCTCTATCAGATCTCCGCGAGTCGGTTTTATCCTGTAATTGACGCTCGGACTTGAAACGATGAGATCCAGGTCAAATTCCCTTTCAAGCCGCTCCTGTATGATCTCCATATGCAAAAGACCCGGAAAACCGCATCTGAAACCAAACCCAAGAGCAGCCGATGTTTCGGGCTCATATATAAAAGAGGAATCCGACAGACGAAGTTTTTCCATCGCGCTCTTGAGCTCCTCGTAATCCTCATTGCTGACAGGGTATATGCCGCTATAGACCATGGGTTTTACTTTTCTGTACCCCGGCAGGGGTTCCTCCGCGGGTTTCTCCCGATCGGTTATAGTGTCACCGACAACAACTTCTTTCGCTTCTTTGATATTGCAGACGATATATCCCACTTCTCCGCAATTGAGCTCTTCGACTTCCTGCTTCTCGGGAGTGAATATGCCGACTTCCCTCACTTCGTAACTGGTCCCGCGATTCATCATTTTAATGTCCATGCCGGCTTTGATGCTGCCGTTCACGACACGGATGTAAACTATGACTCCCCGGTAAGTATCGTAGGAAGAGTCGAAGATCAGGGCTTGCAAGGGCTTTTCAAGACTGCCGGAAGGCGGCGGGATCCTTGCTACCACTGATTCCAAAACGTCCTCGGTGCCAAGCCCCTCTTTGGCGCTGGTCAGGATGATCTCCTCATCCTTAGTATCTAATATCTCTTTCATCTGGCGCCTGACTTCGTCTATCCGCGCGCTTTTAAGATCGATCTTATTTATGACAGGGATTATCTTCAGGTCGTGTTCCATGGCCAGATACAGGTTGGCGATCGTCTGGGCTTCGACTCCCTGGACGGCGTCTACAACCAAAAGGGCTCCTTCACAGGCGGCTATCGTCTTGGAGACTTCATACGAAAAGTCCACGTGCCCGGGCGTATCGATAAGATTTAAAAAATAGGTGTTGCCATCTTTCGATTTATGCGTTATCTTTACCGCACTGGACTTAATGGTTATGCCCCTCTCGCGCTCCAGGTCCATGTTATCCAGGAATTGATCCCGGAACTCCCTCGCGCTTACCGTGTCCGTAGCCTGGATGATCCTGTCCGCAAGAGTCGACTTGCCGTGATCTATGTGAGCTATGATGCAGAAATTTCGTATTTGTCCGAGCTTGCTCATTCTACGTTATTATTTGTCATTCCGAGCGAAGTGTCCGCAGGACACGAAGTCGAGGAATCTAAAAGATCCCTCGACTCGGTCGCTATCACTCTCTCGCTCGGGATAAATTCGCACCTATGGCTTACAAGGACACAATGTCCTTGTAAGTCATGTGCTCATTTACATTAATCCGAACGCGTATTTTTTTCCGAATTCCACATACCTGAGGGCCGCTTTTTTGGACTTTGCCTCGCTGTAAATCCTGAGCTTGGGTTCCGTTCCCGAAAGCCTCAAAAGCATCCAGCTGCTGTCTTCACAGATGAACTTTGTCCCGTCTGAGTCGTTTATCCTTGCGACCGGTTTGTTCAATATTTTCGTAAGGGGTTTCTTTTCCACCCCCTGCGTCAGTTTTTTTCTCTTGGATTCAGAAAAAACAAAATCCTCTCTTTCGTAAATATAAGTTCCGTATTTTTTATTTATTCCCGCGACGATGTCCTTGAGGGATCCTTTGTATGCAACCATCGCCTCCATGACCAGAAGCGCCGTAAGAAAAGCGTCCCTTTCCGGTATATGGTTTATAAAACCGATACCGCCGGTCTCTTCTCCGCCGATAAGTATCTTTTTTCTGGTCATAAGGTCGCAGATATACTTAAAACCAACGGGCGTCTCGTACATCTTCAGGCCATATTCCTCGCATATTTTGTTGATCAAGTGGGTTCCGCAGATGGTCTGGACGACGCCTCCTTTCATCTTCTTGTTCTCGATAAGATGCAGAAGGAGAAGCGCCATGACCT
Source organism: Candidatus Omnitrophota bacterium (assembly GCA_046759285.1). Classification (GTDB taxonomy): domain Bacteria; phylum Omnitrophota; class Gorgyraeia; order Tantalellales; family Tantalellaceae; genus JBHIBX01. Next base: position 4,012 of record JBHIBX010000050.1, on the reverse strand, counting down.
TGTGTCCGGAAAGCATATTCCCGCTGGCGTCCACTATGGCGACGCGGTCGGCATCACCGTCAGTCGCGATCCCCAGATCGTACTTGCCGGTTTTTACGCGCCGCATGAGCTTTTTCAGGTGTTTTTCGTTCGGCTCGGGAGCCCTGCCCTGAAAACCGGGATTTGCTTCCGCGTTCATGAAATCGATCTTCATCGAGGTGTTTTTGAGAAGCTTCTCAATATAGGTCCCGCCCGTGCCGTTCATCGAGTCTATCAAGACCTTAAGCTTGGCGTCTTTTAGATTTCTCATGTCGACGTAATTTTTTATATGATCCAGCTGTATTTTCATAAAATCCCTGTATTCCACTTTTCTCTTCTTCGCCGCTTCCTCAAAAGACATGGACTTTACGGAGGCTTTATGAAGCCGCCTCTCGATCTTGCTGATGATACCGTTTCCCGCCGAACCTCCGAAATAGCCCTTATATTTTATGCCGTTATATTCCGGCGGGTTGTGGCTTGCAGTGATCATGATCCCGCCGGTGAGCTTCTTCTCTTTGATGTACAGGCTTAACGCGGGAGTCGGGCATGGTTTGTCAGACAAGATAGATTTTATGCCGTTCGCCGCGAAAACTGAAGCGATCGTCTTCGCGTATTTGTCTGAAAGAAAACGGGTATCATAGCCAATAGCTACTTTCTTTTTCGTATAGATCGGCTCTTTTTGCGATTTTATGAAATCCGCCACAGCCTGGCCGACAATACCGACGTTTTCAAAAGTAAAATCATCACTTATAATCGCTCTCCACCCATCTGTTCCGAACTTGATCTTTGCCATACATTCTCCTCCATCCTATTTTTAGACTTCGCCTCTTATTTCATCAATCGCTTTTTTATAATCTTCCTGTTTGAAAATAGCTGTTCCCGCCACGAGGACATCGGCCCCGGCAGCGATCGCTTCCGGAGCGGTATCCTTGCTTATCCCCCCGTCCACTTGGACAAGTCCTTTGAAGCCTTTTTTCAGCTCTCTTACCTTTTCCATCATATCCGACATAAAGGACTGGCCGCCGAATCCCGGCTCAACCGTCATTACCAGGGCCATGTCGACATCATTCAAGGATGAGCCCAAGACAGAAATGTCGGTCCCGGGCTTTACCGAAATACCGACTTTTTTACCTTTGTTGCGTATCTTTTTTATGATGTCCGCGCAACATACCTCACAGGCTTCTATGTGAAACGTGATCATATCCGCGCCGGCGTCGGCAAACTGGTCCACATATCTGACCGGTTCATCGATCATGAGGTGAACATCGAAGAAGAGACGTGTTACCGACCTGATGGACTTCACCACGGTCTGGCCTATAGTTATGTTCGGGACAAAACGGCCGTCCATCACATCAACGTGAATCCAGTCGGCTCCCGCTTCCTCTACGGCTTTTATTTCTTCACCAAGCTTACTGAAATCAGCCGACAGTATACTGGGGGCAATTAAAACTTTTTTATCCATAATTTAGTGTTCTCCTTCCACCACATAAACCCTGTTTATATCGTCTATGGTCACCACGCCAATGACGCGGCCGTGTCTTTCTACCGGCATCGCGTTGGTCTGGTGCTTTTGCATAAGCTTCTGCACTTCATGAAGCCTTGTCTCCGGCTTGACAGCTGGTATATCCGTCCTCATTATCTCGCTTACCTTCGCGTCTTTGCCTTTTTCATGCACGCCGTGTATGACTTTCCTCCTGGTCACAAAGCCTTTCAAGCGGCCGTCCTCCATGACCGGAAAATCCTCCTGGTGCGTATGAAACATCAGTTCCAGAAGATTTGCAAGGGTCGCGTCGGGGCTGACATGGACAAAAGTCCTGGCAAGCACGTCCCGCACGGTGTACCTCTTTATGGTCTCCTGGACATCAACCTGTATGCCTTCACTCGAAGCGGCCATGTAAATAAAAATCGCTATTATCAGGAGGAAAATATGGCCGTGCACAAGGCCGATGTAACCGAAGAGAAGAGCGAATATATGTCCCAGCCTTACGGCGACGCCTGTCGCGGCCTTGTAACTCATACGGTACGACAAAATCGCGCGCAAAACGCGCCCCCCGTCCATGGGAAAGGCCGGCAGCATGTTGAAAACCGCCAGGATCAGGTTGATCCAGTAAATATGGGCCAGGATGTTGAAATTACCGGCAAAGGGAGCCTGCCCGGTAATGACCAGAAACGGGTACATCAGCGTCTCTTTCCCAAGAAGGAGCAACAGGGGAAAATAAAAAACGATCACGACCAGAACGTTCGACATCGGACCCGCCAGGGAGATCAGAAGCTCCTGGTAGGGCTTGGTGGGAATTTCCGACATCGAAGCCACTCCTCCTATAGGGAGCAGAGTTATCTTCTTGACCTTTATCCCGAAATGAAGCGCGACAAGGCTGTGGCACAGCTCGTGGACAGTCACGAAAAAGAAAACACCCAGGATAAGGATCAGCCCCCTGGGCCCCAGCAGGATGAAAAATAACAATAAAAGCAGGAAAAACGTGAAGTGTATATTTATGTTGATCCCGAAAATCCTTGTAAGCCTAAAAGATCCCCTCATAGTTTATCGAGTTCCTTCCTTATGTTGTTCTTTTCTTTATCATTCAGCTTCCCGATCACGGCGAGATTGACGAACGACGCCTTAAAGGTCTTTTCACAGACTTTTTTGATGTCGTACACATCAACGTCGTCCAGCCTTTTCAAGACCTCCTGCACTTCCGGAATACGGCGGTGGACCATGAGCCTGTCTCCCAGCCAGAGCATCCTGGTCGCCGTGCCCTCCATAGCCAGTTGAAACTGCCCTTTAGCATATTCTTTGGCCCTCTGCAATTCGTCGCCGGTCACACCAAGGTCCCGTATTTTTCTGAGTTCATCCAGGATAGCGACAATGGATTTCAGGACCTTTCTTGAATCCACTCCCGCGTGTATTATAGCTTCACCTATGTCGCTGTGCCTTTTATAGGACGAACTTATGTCATAACAAAGGCCGTATTTCTCCCTGAGTTCCTCGAAAAGACGCGACGACATGTTCCCTCCAAGAATCACGTTCATGAGCTTCAGGGCAAATCTTTCACGCATGTCCCGTCCCGGAAGCGGAAAACCAAAGGCAACATGAGTCTGCTGGGTATCACTTTTAAAAAATTTTGTCCTGGGAGATCTCTGATCGACAACCGGCGTTTTAAACACGGGATTCTTTTTCTTCTTTCGTTTTGCGAAACTTTCGGATATATACCTGAAGGCCTTGTCCGGAACAACTTTCCCTGCCGCTGTAACAGCCATATTTCCCGGGTGGTAGTTGTTGTCCCTGAAAGCGATCACTTTGTCTCTTTTGAAACTTTTCACGGTCGAAATGCTGCCGGTCAAGGGCCTTCCCAGGGGATTATTCGGCCACATAATGCCGCCCAAGAGGTCCATCACATGATCGGCAGGCTGGTCTTTGTACATCTTTATTTCTTCGCAGATGACAAATTTTTCTTTTGCAATCTCCGATTCGTCAAACCTGGCGTTGAAAACCATATCCGCCAGTATATCCATCCCGAGTTCAAGGTATTTCGCGGGGACCTTTACCATGTAGCAGGTAACCTCGTCGGAAGTAAAGCCGTTAAACGATCCGCCTATACCTTCAATGGACCGCTTAAGTTCCTCGGCGCTTCGCTCATAGGTGCCCTTAAAGAGCATGTGCTCCACAAGGTGGCCCATTCCGCTCAAGTCCTTTTTCTCGTAACGGCCGCCTATGCCGATCCATACCCCCATGGAAACAGAACTCATCTGCGGCATCGGCGAAACGACCATTTTGAGTCCGTTTTTCAATTGTTTTTTCTTATACATCTTTTTTCAAACTGTCTAAATAATTTTGTAAAATTATTTGCGCGGCAAGTTTGTCGTTTACTTCTTTACGTTTGCGCCTGCTAACAGACGCCTTTATCAAAATGTCCTCCGCTTCTTTGGTGCTCAAACGTTCATCCCACATCTTTACCGGCAGGCAAGTCTCTTTTTCCAGTTTTTTAGCGAATTT
>JBHIBX010000049.1:0-7942 GCA_046759285.1 Candidatus Omnitrophota bacterium | reverse complement strand
GCCGTCTACAATAGCTTCATTGTTTCCGCTAACATCTGTCGCTATCACGGGAAGCGAGCAAGCCATGGCCTCCAACAGGACCCTGCTGAAGCCTTCCCTTCTGGAAGGCAAAATAAAAATATCAAGCGCAGAAAGGACTGCTTTGATATCATCGCTGGGTTCCAGAAATATCACATTTTTTTCTTCTTCCATTTCCCAGGCCTCTTCCTTAAGCTCCGCGGCATATGGTTCGTCAACGGCCTTACCCATGACCAGAAGTCTTACGTCAGGATATTTCTCTATGACTTTCTTCATGGCTTTAAACAGGAACAAGTGTCCTTTAAGGGGAACCAAGAGTCCTATAATACCCAAAAGCGTTTTATCGCTTCCTATGCCCAGTTCCTTCCTTACCGTTTTTCTTTTTTGTTCGTCCATGACAAACTCGTGTGTGTCCGCACCGTTATAGATAACGTCTATTTTGGAAGATATTCCGGGGTAGTGCCCAAAACGCTTATCTTTCACTGTTTGCGAAACACAAATTATCCTGTCAGCCGATCCTGCCAGAAACCGGTCGTATAAAAGAATATCCCTGACAGATTCCCGGACATGCCAGATAAGCAAAGCTTTCGTCCCTTTTACGGCCAAAGACGCATAAAATTGCGCCCTGCTGCCGTTTGTGTGAACAATATCAGCGGAACACTTCCGGATAATAGACCTGAGCTCATTTATCTTCTGCGCTGTTCTTATGATGTTGAGCGTCCTGGCTGTCGGCATTTCCCAGAGATGAACGGTTATCCCCATGGCCTTTGCTTTTTCAGCCAGGCTTCCTTCACCCGGACACAGGAGTATGGGCTCAAAGCGTGATCTGTCGACCCGCGACAAAAGTTCCAGAAGGCTTATTTGCCCGCCACTGAAAATATCCGGTCTATTAGCGATAAAAAGTATCCTCATTCAGTAACTCCTAATTTTTTCATTTTGCCAAATTTTCCATACAATCAACATGATAAGTACAACAGCCATTAAAAATAAAGCAAAGAAAAATAACTGATTTCTTATGAGCAATAATAAAAGGTCTCTATTTTGCGGAGCTAATAGATAGCCTAGTTTAATATCTGGCCGACTTACATATGTGTGAAATATATCAATACCCATGATATCAGGTAAAACTTGTGAAAATAAAGTCGGCATGCCAAAACTTGAGACAAATACTTTTATCGCGTAAACAGTCTGCCATCCTCCTGAGAACGACGGCAAAAGTCCCGCCTGGGCACCTAGATATGAAAAAAAGATACTGACTCCTCCCAGGCAATATAAAATTCCTTTTCGAACTTTATTAACTATAAAAGAAATCGGCAACATCAGAAACGGACACAAAGGCAGCATGTAACGGATAGCAATATGAGCCTCATGTGGCCACAAATCCTTAATGTAACTATATTTGCTAAAAAATGAAGAAACAGCAACTCCAGTAAGAATGGTAATGGACAAAATAACGGTAACTTCAACCTTGTATTGTTTCCTGCGAAACGCTTCCCAAGCTCCCCATAAAGAAAGAATCATGATAGGCATATAAATAAAAAACCTTCTTGCAAGCTAAAAAATAGATGAAGAAAATTCTGCCATCTGGGAAAAACCAGAATATTGGGATCCGGATTAACTTTAAACGCATATGGATTTACAAAAAAAGATCCAAAACCCGCTTTAAGATAAGCTAAAACAGCCGCGCATGGAATAACAGCACCAGCTAACATAAGCGGCAACTTTTTGACGCCCCCGACATGTAATCCATAAATCAAAAGTATAATAGTGATGCAAATTACCATGGGTTGACATGCTATAGCAACCGCTAACAAGAAACCGATCCAAAAATATTGCGCTAATCCATGCCGCTCGCCGAGTTTTATACGGAAAAGAAGGAAAAACGCAGTAAATAAATAAAGCGAGGCCTGTATAAGTTTGTACAGTGCAGTTGAATATCCAAAATTCATCGTTCCGAAAGCGAATAAAAATGTCAACAATAATCTATCGGATTCTTTCATGCCAAATCGTTTAAGAAAACTATAAAATATTACTGCAATTATTGCCCCACTCACGGATGAGATAAAAATAATTGATAAAAGATGTACTACTGTTAAACGTAACGCTCCTTCAATACCTCCCAAAAAAGGTTTAAAAATAAAATACAAAGGAATGACCGGAAAGCTTCCCCCCGCTAAATGTGCGGAAACATAATTTCCATCAAAATATGCAACATCAATGGTATTCGTAGAATACCTCAGATAAACGTTGCCATTGTCGACAATTGACATAGCAAGATCTACAAGATTACCTGAGACTGACTCGGGCTTTACGTACATAAAAAGCATATAGACGAGCCATATTGTAATAAAAATTTTTAATCTGACCTTTGATATTTTCATGCTTTTATTCCAAAACCTGTTTCACAGACTTAAGAACGTCTTTCGGTTTTATATTCTGCAAGCAAATATTTGACTCTTTCTCACACCTATCTCTCCTATAATACAGGGTGCACGGCCAGCATGATATTTTATCATGAAGAACCTTCATATTTTCAGATATCGGCGCTGATGCTTCGGGGTCCGTGGGCCCAAAAAGAACGACCAGGGGCGTATTCATGGCGGCGGCAATATGCGAGGGGCCCGAATCATTGCCAATAAAAACGCTTGCTTTATCTATTACTGACGCCAGCGCGCCTAGACCCAGATTTGGGGCCAGAACTGATTCTTTCACGCCGCTTTTTTCTTGTATCCGCTTCAGCATATTAATATCACCCGGGGAGCCCACAAGAACCGGTATTATATTTTTTCTATCGAACAACATCTTTACTAAACCGGCAAAATTCTCTTCCGGCCAGCGCTTAGGGGGCCATTTCGTACCAGGGTGTAACACCGCAAAGCTTTTTCCTTTAAGCCCGCTAGTCTCCAAAAAAGCCTCTCCCTCGGAACGCTCCTGTTCTGAAACGAATAATTTTTCCCTTATCTCAGGTATCCCACACCCGATCGATCTGACTATCTCAAGACATCTCTTGGTTATGTGCTTTTCGTTTATTGTAACTGACAGGTCGTAAAATTTGCCGGTACCGCTGCTAAAAACGCCCCTTTTCAGCATTCGCTCAGGACCTACCGTAAAATCAGCCCTCGATAAAAGCGTCCAGATAACTGACTCAAACGTTCCCCCCAGATCGATGCAGAGATCATATTTTCTTTCCTTAAGTGGGCCCAAAATATCAAGTGACATCCGGTAAAGCCGCTTTACGGAAGGATTGTTGGCAAGTAATGCCCCTGTGTGTTTTAATGTCAGGACGTCAATTTCACTTTCGCCGTAACGGTCTTTTAAACTCTGGATCGCGGGTGTTGACATAAGAACGTCGCCGATCGAGTTTATCTGGATCACCAGTATCCTCCCGGGCTTCAAGGAAAGCGGGTCCGCAACGCTTTGACGCCTACGCCCTAAAAAGAAAGCCCGGAAAAGGATATATTCCGCGCTTTCTATGATTTGTTTCGCTATATAACGTATAAATTCAATTATATTCATGTCATGTTTACTACTTTTGAGCAACAATTCATGTTACAACCGGCCACTTCTCATCATTCTTAACCGCTATTTTATGCAAGAGGTGCCACTTAGCATGCGGAACGGGATCATACCTAAGGCCAAGCCAGTCTATGAACCACACATAAAAATTACCCCAACCTCCAACATCTATAATTTTGGAAAACCCGTTGCATAATAAAATCAGGGCATCAGGCGTAAAACGCCAAAAGTCCTTAGGCTCTCCATGAATCGGATGTACAAGACAAGTTGTATGGATAGCGATCCCTCCTGGTTTTAAAACGCGATAAGTTTCGTCGATCGCTTTTTGCGGATTACCCTCGACGTGCTCCAGAACTTGAGCGCTAACGACATAATCAAAGTGGTTATCCGAAAACGGCAGATCGAGTATATTGTATTCTGGAAAATTCGCCTCCGTTATCTCAGGCTTTTCAACGTTTATCAAATTGCTAAGTGGTATAGATCTGCTTATAGAAAGAATACGATTGCAACTGCCGTTCTTGTCGATAGTATTAAAAACGGAAGTCAGGTGATGATACATATAGTAACGGGTTATATGTGGTCCGGATTTAAGCCCTTTCGCCGATAATTTTATCGGCTGTCTTAATAATGCCTTGATACTTCGCTTTAAGCTCATAAATTACTTCCTCTGCGTAAATAGACTTCCAGGGTTTCGTCCGCGATCTTATCCCAGTCAAATTCCTTCGCGGTTTCAGTTATATTGCGGGAAAGTTTCTCTCTTAATGCATCGTCTCTTGATAGCTCTTCTATAGCTTCAGCAAGAGCTTTCCCGTCACCGGGCCTAACCAAAAGAACATTTTCTTTTTCTTTAAAATACGGAACTTCTACTCTCGGGAAAGTGCTCACAATAGGAAGTCCGTGTACCATGGCAGCCATAAGTGATCCGCGCCTGATCGATATCCCGTCCTCATACGGCAGGACACATATGTCAGATGCCTGCAGGATCTCTGAAACAGTTTCATCTCCGACGCCTCCGATCCATATGATTTCTTTTTCAAGCCCCTGACGCATTATAATACCCTTGAGCTCGTGCTGATATTCCACATGCTCATCCCTGACAGCTCCCAGAAATATCAGGCAATATTGCCCCTTCCTGGAAAGTATTTTCATGGCATCACAAAGCGTCTCCAGCCCTTTTCCCGGACTCGGAAAACCAAAATTTATCAGCACGGTCGTACTTTCAGCGATGCCGTATTTTTTCTTAAGTTCTTGGCGGATCCTGTCGGCATCAACGCTAACCGGAAGGATATTAGGGCCTATTGGTATCTGCGATAGTTTTCCTCTGAACACGCCGAGCCATTTTTTAAAAAGCCTCGTCAATTCTTCATGTGTACTTATGATCCTGTGGCTAAATATCGTTAATAGCGCGGCATTGATCTTGGATATAAAACCTCCTCCTACCAGCGTGTGAAAAGTCGTGACAAAAAGGATATCATGTGCACTTAATTTAACTAAAAGCGGTAAAAATTTAAAGCTCATCCCGAAACCGTAAGTAACGGGTGTGTATTGCATGTTAACGACATCAAATTTTTCCTTCCTTATTCTCTTGAATACCTTAATAAGTTCACGAAATCTCCACTCGCCTCCTCCGATCTTGATGACCTTTCCGTCGGTCCCAGCATAACGGCCTGAGGTTATAACGAAAACATCATGCCCGCGCTCTCTGAGTTTTTGAACAAGAGCTTCCGTATAGTCACCGATACCGTCCACCTGATAATTTGGCGGATACGTGGGGAATATCATGCATATCTTCATAGAAATTTAAAATTTAAAAGTAAAAATTAAAAATCAAAATCCAAAATTTAAAATCAACTTCTGAATATTCTCAGCAACTTTTCAATATGCAGTTCGGGGTTGTATTTTTCGAGTGCGAGTTTTTTTGCTTTTTGCCCTGATTCCAGCGCTTTATCGGGATTTTTCAGAAAATAAGTTATTTTTTCGACCATCTTTTTCTTATTGTACGGATCGACCAAAAAGCCTGTTTCACCGTCAACGAGCCAGTCGGATATGCCTCCTACGTCAAAAGCCACGGCGGATCTTCCGAAAAACGCAGCTTCTATGCCGCATATTCCAAAAGGTTCCGGCCAAACCGAAGGCATAACCAGGAACAGCGCCCTTTTATAAAATTCCGGAAGGGCTCTATGATCGATCCACCCGTGAAATATGACTTTATCCGTCAGCTCGCGTGCTTCCACTTCTTTCTTTAAAATATCTTCCATGGGACCTGTCCCAACAACATCGAGCACAAAATCCTCTTTCACGAGTCCAAGAACGTCCAGAAGCAGGTCCAGCCCCTTGCCTTTAATTATGCGCCCTGCAAAAAGCATCCGGCGTTTATCCGGAACGGCATCTTCCTGCGACAGGACGTAGTCCACAAAATACGGAAGAACTGTAACCCTGTCGTTTCTAATGCCATTTTTTATTAAAGTCTTCTTCATATGCTCTGAGGCAACAATAACATCATTGAGACCCTTTGTCGCTTCCAGGGTTCTTTTTGCCCGCAAATATGCCTTTATGCCTTTCACGGGGTTGCGGGGCATGCATAATCTTGTAAAAGCACGCAAGAAACAAGTCGGCGACAAGGGATATGGATTTATCTCTAAAGGGTTCTGGAGGAGCATTCTTCCGTCAGGGTCTACTGTTTTATATCCATGAATGTAACGGACAACATGCTCACGCCTGGCAAGATAATCGATCGTTTTTCCGTTCTCCATATTATGCAAATAAACAACGTCCGGAGAAAAATCCCGCAGGACCTCGCCCAACATGTGACCGGCCTTACGCCCCAAATCCAGCTCCATGTCCCAGAGTATATTTATCCTGGAAGAACTGTCAAAATCAGCGATATCCTTCGATTCATCCCAATGGACAATCCCAGTTTGATGCCCTTTTTCCTTTAACCTTGAGGCAAGAGCCCTAATATAGTATTCTACGCCCCCTGTTTCCTCTATATACCTGTTTACAAAAAGTATCTTCATTCTCAAGTTTAAAGTTTTTTGTATGTGTAAATTATGTTCTTCATGAACAAATAACCATAACGGTCTTCAACTTTTCCCCACTTCTTCTTCCAGAACTTGGAAAAATTTTTATAGGCCGAGCATTTCTTTACAAATGGTATTTTACCTATTTTGTGATCAAGCGTTTTAATGACAAAAGTCAGCTCAAAAGGCGAGCGCCAGTAATCATATCCGCGTTTCTCCAGAAATTCCAACCCCAGATGATCACCCATCCATTTCAATTGCCAGCTTGAAAATTCCGTCTCCTTTCCCCATTCCCAACGCCCCAGCATAGACAATAAATGCTTATACACGGTATAGGCCGTATATTTCTGTGGTACATTAACTATTAAAATCCCGCCCGGCTTAAGAACTCTTATTTGCTCTTTCAAAATATCAACGGGCTTTTCAAAATGCTCCAAGAGGCCCTGACTGAAAACCAGATCAAATGCATCATTGGCGAACTCCAGTTTTCGCGCATCTCCGATCGACAGGTGAACTTTTTCTTCGAAATTAAGTGAAACGTCTTTGGCGATCTTTAAAGCCTTTTCTGATATATCTATCCCATAAACTTCAGCTTTTGTTTCTTCAGCGATCAAATGAGAATCTATCGATGAACCGCACCCGACTTCCAGGACCTTCTGTTCGCTTCCTTTTTTCAGGTATTTTTTGATCAAATCAATATATTTCTTTCTGCCCTCTCTATGAAACTTAATTTGTCTCTGAAGCTTTACCTGATCCCATTTGTCCCAGACTTTTTGATATCTCTTATTCATACTCAATAAAGCTTTTTTAGATCTGTTAATTTCTCGCGAACGCTACCCGGCAAATAAAGAAAAAACATATAAAACCACGCTTTTAAGTTAAGGGGATTGCGCATTACGGATCTTTTTATGATTTTTCTGGCATATTCTAACGGTCCCCTATGATACATAAGGTGAGACCAATAAAGATAATTCGATGATTCTTCCATCCATCCTGATTGCCACTGCAAGCCAAAAACTCCCTTTTTGAGCTTTCGGAAAGAATCCATGTCTCCTTTTTGTAATACATCCTTACCGGATTCCTTCCTCTGAAGCGCAAGCCGCCTGGCAAGTTCAGTGTACAGAAGCTGCTTTTTCCTGTCCGATACGGTCGCTCTTTCAATAGAGAATCTATGTTCGAGCAAAACCTCAGGAATGTTGTATAGCTTATATTTTTCGGCTATCCTAAGATAAAGATCAAAATCCTGCGCGCGTTTAAATATTTCCCTATATTTTCCCCTTTAAAGAGGCCTAGGAACGCTTGTGGAATGTGTTCAAAACCTTCAATAACCGTTTCCTTGTATTTTAACTGACCACTTTGTAGCCATTGTGCCAATTGTAGGGCTCCTT
>JBHIBX010000048.1:0-7963 GCA_046759285.1 Candidatus Omnitrophota bacterium | reverse complement strand
AGGCAAGCGGTATCCTTGCCCTGCTTGAAGGGAAAAACAAGGACAAGATAGCTTTTTTCATGACCATAGATAACGCTAAGTTTCGCAAACCGGTTGTCCCGGGAGACCAGCTTATTCTTGACGTGTCTGTCACCAGACTTGTTCGCCAGAATATCGTCCAGACGCATGGAGAGGCGATGGTAGACGGAAGCGTCGTCTGCGAAGCGGATCTCATGTTCAGCATAGTCGATAGGGAGAAATAGTGGGAAAAATAGGGTTGATAGCCGGAAGCGGGGTCCTTCCCCTGGAGTTTATACGATCTGTAAAAGAGCAGGGCGACAAAGTTGTTGTATTCGCCATACAGGGTATGGCCTCTCCCGAGTTGGAAAAAGAAGCCGACAGGACTTACTGGTTGAACGTAGGCCAGTATAAAAAATTTGCCTTTTTGCTTATCAAGGAGAGAGTGCGCAAGCTTGCCTTTGTGGGAAAGGTGGAAAAAAGCGTCATCTATGATAAAGAGAACTATGACAAGGAAGCCAGGGAAGGCCTTAAAAAGCTGCAGGACAGAAAAGACACTTCCATCTTTAATGAGATCACAAAACGCCTGAATTCTGCCGGTATTGAAGTCATTGAAAGCACGCGTTACCTATCGCGTTTTTTGCCGGAAAAAGGCGTCTTAAGCAGCGCCGCGCCCGATTCCCGCGTAAAGGAAGACATTTCATTTGGGCATAATATTGCGAAGAAGATCGCAGGGATGGATGTCGGTCAGACCGTCATTGTCAAAGATAAATCCGTGGTAGCCGTCGAAGCCATGGAAGGGACAGATGAAACGATCTCGCGCGCGAAGAAAATAGCCGGAGATGGATGTGTGATGGTCAAGGTCAGCCGGCCCGATCAGGATATGAGGTGGGACGTCCCCGCGGTAGGGCTGAGTACGATGACTGGGCTCATTGAGAACGGTTTCAGCGCGCTTGCTATCGAGAGCGGCAAGATGTTTCTTTTGGAGAAGGAAAAGATGCTGGAAATGGCAGATAAGGCACAAATGGTTGTGGAGGTCATATGAACGCCATACACAAGACTAATGGGAGCTCTGTTGACGAGATAGTCCAAATGGGGCATGACCGTTCAGGGAAGACCCTTCGCTTTTATAAATTCGCTTATTTTTTGCGCGGCTTTTTTCGCGGCGCCTTTATCCCCTAGCCTTGCCTTGACCTTCTTTAATTCTTCTTTTATCCGTATCATCAGTCCCTTGTCGCTTATTATTTCCAGAACCTTACGCGATAAGTTTTCAGGAGTCGCATCCTCCTGGAGCAGTTCCGGGGCGACTTCTCTTCCTGCCATGATGTTGACCAGGCCTATATAAGGGGCGCTTGCGAAAGTACGAAAGAGAAACGCGGTTAAGGGAGATGTCCGGTAAGATATCACCATGGGCTTTTCCATTACGGCGGTCTCCAGCGTGGCTGTTCCGGAAGTGACGATGGCAAAATCGCTCCTGTCAAGGCAGCTCCAGGTGTTGTCAGTTACGCGCGAGATGCGGAGCTTATCATGGCCTGAAATGGCCGAGTCGTACAATTCTTTTTCAATATTTGAATTTTCTGCGACGACAAAGTGCGCATTTTTTATCTCTTTATTTATATTTTCCGCGGCGTCGAGCATGACGGGAAACATGCTAAGGATCTCAGTTTTGCGCGAGCCTGGGAGAAGCGCGATGGCGGTTCCTTCTTTCCCGGCGCGGTCAGTTATGGAAACAGGCGCGGCATCCAGGAGGGGATGCCCTACGAAACTACAGTCTATGCCCGCTTCTTTTAAAAGTTTTTCCTCGAAATCAAACAGGACAAGGGCTTTATCCACGACTTTTTTTATCGTCTTAATTCTCCCGCCTCCCCACGCCCAGATCTGGGGTATTATGTAATAAACAACGGGTATGTCCAGCTTATGGAGAAAGGAGGCAATTTTAAGGTTAAACCCCGGGTAATCGACCAGTATAGCCAGGGCCGGCTTTCTTTTTAGCACTTCTTCTGTTACGTTTTTGTACTGCTCCCTTATTTTGGAGAGACTTTTTATGGCTTCCCACACGCCCACTATCGAGAGCTTGCTTACATGCTCGATAAGCTCGACGCCTTCCTGCTCCATGCGGCCCGCGCCGATGCCCCAGAAAGAGACGCCTGACAAGAGCTTTTTAAGTTCCCTTATAAGTTCACCTGCCCGGATGTCACCGGAAGGCTCTCCGGCTATGATTAAGATATTATTGTTCATCGATTGGAAGGTAAGTGATCGGTTACAGTTCGCTTTTATAGTTAGAATTGATTTTATCCAGGATATCAAGAGCGACGCGAAGCGCCTGTCTTCCTTCATGTCCGGACACGACAGGTTTTTTGTTTTTCCTGACGCAATCAATGAAGGACTTAAGCTCGACCTTTAACGGTTCCTTTTTCCTGATCTTTATTTTAGTCTTTTCCGGACCCTTGCCGGAGTTCTGAAACAGCTGCGCTTCCTGATGCAGGTAGTCCAGAAGGACGTAAGACTTTTCCTGGAATATGCGGATCTTCCGGGTCTCTTCTTTGGTCACCCGGCTGGAGGTGATATCGGCGATGACGTTATTCTGAAATGTCAGTCTTACGTTGGCGATGTCTTCATGGTCGGAGATAGTGCTTATACCGACGGCTTCTATGTGCTTTACGCTTGAGTTGACCAGGCCCAGGATGATGTCGATGTCATGGATCATGAGGTCAAGCACGACGCCCACATCTTTGACGCGTTTTTTCCGCCTGATCGACCCGAGCCGCTGGCATTCAATAAACTTGGGTTTTTTGATGTACGGTTCTATAGCCCTGACAGCCGAGTTAAACCTTTCTATATGGCCGACCTGCAGGATAAGGCCCTTTTTTCTCGCCAGGCGGACAAGCGTGTCAGCTTCGCCTAACGTTTTGGTTATCGGTTTTTCGATTAGGACATGCTTTCCCGCATTGAGAAAGTCCTTCCCGATCGAATGATGGAGACTGGTAGGGACGACGATGCTTACGGCATCGACCTTGTCCAGCATGTCATGATAATCTGTAAAGTATTTGGTGTTGTATTTTCTGGCTATTTTCTTTGCAACGTCTTTGCGAATGTCACAAATACCGGTTAAAGATATTCCGGCCTTTTTTTCTAAGGATGAATATACCCTTGCATGGAGGGACCCTAGGTGGCCGGTTCCTACAACACCTACACGAAGCTTTTCCATTTCGGAGATTATATCATTATTGTATTAGTAGGGCAAGGGGTTAATCTGCCTCTCGACAAAATGAGCTATCTATGTTAAAATCTTTAGCTTACGTATGAAGAACTATCTAAACTTTATAAAGCTGATTCTGCCCCATAGCGGGATTTTCATCCTGGCGGTCCTGTGTATGATTTTTTCAACGCTTTTCAGCGTCTCTCCCCTGGGGTTCATTATCCCCCTGGTCGATAAGATCATAACCGGCAAGGAGATATTGATCCCGTCGGGGGTGAATCCTCCGCAGATTTTGGCCGATGCCGTACAGAAGATCAATAGCCTACCCCCCTTGAAGCTTCTTAACATAATGACTGCGATGGTAGTGGTGCTTTTTCTCCTGAAGGGTCTGTTCGAGTTTCTAAAAACGTACCTGATGAGCGATGTCAGCCAGAGGGTCGTCAGGGATGTAAAGAACATGATATACAAAAAACTGCAGGGGCTTTCCATGGATTTTTACGGCCACAATCCCACCGGACAGCTGATGTCGCGGATCACGTATGACGCGGCAGTGATAAGAGATGCGATAGGTACCGGAGTGGCAGATACGTTTTACCAGCCGATCCAGCTTATCTGCTATGCCGCGGTGCTTGTCGGCGTCAAGGCGTACTTCGGTATTCCCTGGAATCTCATCATCATAAGCCTCATCCTGTTTCCTCTTATCCTTTATCCCGTAATAAGGATAGGAAAAAGACTTCGCAAGATCAGCAGAAGTTCACAGGAAAAGATCGGCGACATAAATAACATGCTTCTTGAGACCATATCGGGGATAAAGCTGGTGAAATCCTTCTGCATGGAGGATTACGAAATGAAACGCTTCAAGGAGCAGAATCAGGCGTTTTATAAGCTCAATATGAAATCAGTCAAAAGAATGAAGATCGTAAGCCCTTTGACCGAATGTTTAGGGGTGATATGCGTGGCAGTGATACTATGGATGGCCGGGAAGAACATAATAAGCGGGGAGCTTTCAGCCGGCGTTTTTTCGGCTTTTCTGGCGGCGATTTTCTCCATGATGAAGCCGGTCAAAAAATTAAGCAATGTTTACGGGATCAATCAACACGCCCTCGCGGCCACGGAGAGGATATTCAAACTCCTGGATGAACCGGTTACCATAAAAGAAAGAGAAGGCGCGCCTGGGCTCGAGTCCTTTGATAAAGCCATAGCATTTGAAGGGGTCTCTTTCAGGTATGATAAAGATATAGTCCTTAGCGATATAGATCTGACCGTTAATAAGGGAGAGATCGTGGCTTTGGTGGGGCCATCAGGAGGAGGTAAGAGCACCCTCGTCAATCTTATTCCCAGGTTTTACGATCCTGAAAAGGGTTCAATTCGCATCGACGGCGGGAATATACGCGAGATCTCGATCAGCTCCCTGAGGGATAAGATAGGCCTGGTGACCCAGGAGACCCTCCTTTTTAACGATACGGTAAAGATGAATCTGAGTTACGGGGACGAAAATATCGATGATGAAAAACTTTCCAGGGCGTCTGAAGCGGCTTATGCCTACGAGTTCATAAAAGATCTTCCAGAGGGATATGACACGATTATCGGAGAAAGAGGAGTAAAGCTTTCGGGCGGACAAAGGCAAAGGATAGCCATCGCCCGGGCTGTTTATAAGGATCCGCCGATACTTATCCTTGATGAGGCTACTTCCCAGCTGGACTCGGAGAGCGAAAGAATAGTTCAGGGAGCGATAAACAATCTAATGGAAGGACGCACGGTCATTGTCATCGCTCACCGGCTTAGCACCGTCATGCACGCTGACAAGATCGTCATCATGGACAAAGGACGCATTGTAGATATGGGGCAGCATAGGGAGCTTCTTGATAGGAATCCTTTATATAAGAAGCTTTATGAAATGCAGTTCGCGGATATAGTCGAACTCTAAAAATAGACTTGAATTTATATCTATTTTCTATATAATATTCGTTCGACCCGGTTAAACTTGCAGCACGCGATGAGCCTGTGTCGGGCTTTTTAATCGCGTACCATGCTCGGGATAGCCGGCGAAACAAGAAGGAGAAAAACATGCCAGTAACTTCAAAGATCATCAGGGAACTTCTGGAAAACGGTGTCCATTTCGGACACCAGACCAACAAGTGGAACCCGAAAATGGAAAAATACATTTTCGGCGAAAAAAGCGGAATCTACATCATCGACCTGGAAAAAACCGAAAAGGCCCTTACCGGAGCAATAGACTTCCTTTATGAACTGACCTCTTCGGGCAAAAAAGTCATTTTTGTAGGCACGAAGAAACAGGCAAAACAGATCATCAAAGAACAGGCTGAGCGCTGTGAGATGTACTACGTGGATGAACGGTGGCTCGGCGGGACCCTCACCAATTTCGAAACGATCCGCAAAAGCGTGGACAGGCTCAATCACCTGGAGCAGATCAAGCAGACCGAAGAATATAAGCTCTTCACGAAAAAAGAAAAAGCCCATCTTGAAAAAGAGGAGCAGAAGCTGGTCAGGAATCTCGGGGGAATACGCGATATGACCGAAATACCGGACTCGCTCATTATCGTTGACGCTGAGGCAGAGGACATCGCTGTCAGGGAAGCTTACAAAATGGGCATACCCATCATTGCTCTCATAGACACAAATTGCGATCCCGAAAAGATAGACTATCCGATCCCGGGGAACGACGATGCCATACGTTCTATCCAGTATGTAGTTACTATGCTGGCTGATGCCGTTGACAAGGGCCGCCTGGAATATGCCGGCGGCAAGAAAGCCGAAGAAGAAGCAAAGAAAGAAGAAGCCCCGGCCGAAGAAGAAGTAAAAGAAGAGGCGACAGAAGAGGTAAAGGAAGAGGTAAAGGAAAAGGCAGAGGAAGCGGAAAAGGCAGAGATAGAGGAAGAAGAGGAAGAAGTCGCCGAAGAGGCGGTGCCGGAAGACTTTTCGGACGAATCGATCGAAGGCGACATAAAACTGGACGACACCGAAGAAGAAAGCGAAGAAACGGAGGAAAAGTAATAATGAGCATTATGGACAATATAAAGAAGCTGAGATTTAAGACGTCTGCCGGTGTTATGGAGTGCAAAGAGGCTCTTAAAGAATCCGGCGGCGATATCGAAAAAGCAGTTGAGATATTACGGAAAAAAGGAATAGCGAAAGCGGCAAAAAAAGCCTCAAGGGTTGCCGGACAGGGCATCATTGAAAGTTACGTGCACATGGGTAACAGAATAGGAGTCCTTGTCGAGATGAACTGTGAAACGGACTTTGTTGCCAGGAACCACGAATTCAAGAAAGTAGCCAAAGAACTTGCCATGCAGGTAGCCGCGGCTAATCCCCTTTACGTTTCAAGAGAAGACGTTACTGAGGATGCGAAAGAGAAGGAAAAAGAGATCTTCCGAAGCCAGATAAAAGATAAGCCCGCGGATGTGACAGAAAAGATCGTGGACGGAAAAATTGAAAAATATTTTTCTGAAGTGTGCCTTCTTGAGCAGCCTTTTATCAAGGACCCAAACGTAAAGATCAAGGATATTGTCACGCAGCTTATCGCCAAGATAGGCGAGAATATAGTGATCAAGAGATTTGTCCGTTACGAACTGGGTGAAGAGGAATAAATGGCCAAAAAACGAAGGATGAAAAAACCTGGACGGATCGTTCTGAAAATAAGCGGTGAAGCGCTTATGGGAAACCTTGGATTCGGGATAGATCCGAAAATAAACGTGACGATCGCCAACGAAGTCAAAGAAGTAAAGAAAATGGGAATCCAGGTAGCCGTAGTCATAGGCGGCGGAAATATCTTCAGAGGACTCAAGGCCGCCAGCAAGGGTATGGACCGCTCTACCGCCGACTACATGGGAATGCTGGCGACCATGCTGAATGGCCTGGCCCTTCAGGACGCCCTCGAAAGTATAGGCGTTCATACGCGTGTCCTTACGGCTATTGAAATGCAGGAACTGGCCGAGCCGTATATACGACGCCGCGCCGTAAGGCACCTTGAAAAAGGACGCGTTGTGATTTTTGTATGCGGAACCGGGAATCCTTATTTTACAACCGATACCGCCGCCGCTTTGAGGGCGACAGAGATCGGTGCGGATATGATCCTGAAAGCCACGAAAGTCGACGGCGTGTATTCAAAAGACCCCATAAAATATAAAAGGGCCAAGAAATTCGATAAGCTCAGTTATATTGAAGTTTTGAAAGACAAACTAAAAGTTATGGACGCTACCGCGATCAGCCTTTGTATGGACAATGATCTCCCGATCGTTGTTTTTAATCTTAAAAAGAAGGGCAATGTCAAACGGGTTGTTAAAGGGGAGAACATAGGAACTATAATAAGTTGAGGAGTGGTTTGCTATGGCTATTATTACGGAAGTGGAAAGACTTACGAAAGAATCCGAAGCCAGGATGAAGGCGGCTCTTGAAGCCATCAAGAAACAATTTATGACCATAAGGACCGGAAGGGCTCACCCGAGCCTGGTTGAAAACGTCAAAGTGGATTATTACGGACAGAAGACCCTTTTAAAACAGCTTGCCAGCATAACGTCCCCGGAACCGCGACTGATAGTAATCCAACCGTGGGACAAGAATTCACTGGAAGCCGTGGAAAAAGCCATCATGGCTTCCGAGGTAGGCATTACACCTACGAACGACGGCAAACTAATACGCTTAAGCATGCCGCAACTTACCCATGAACGCCGGGAAGAACTGAAAAAAGTCCTTCACAGGATCGCCGAGGAAGGAAAGGTGTCGGTCCGCAACACGAGACACCAGGCC
>JBHIBX010000047.1:0-8016 GCA_046759285.1 Candidatus Omnitrophota bacterium | reverse complement strand
CGTTTTAAGGATCGCTTCGTTTGAATTGCTTTTTGCCTCCGAGATCCCTCCAAAGTAGCGATCAATGAAGCAATAGAGATGGCAAAGAAGTACGGCGATAAGGATTCCGGAAAATTCGTCAACGGGATCCTTGATGATATCAACAAAAAAGAAAGAAGCGAAAATGAACTCTAACGTTGACTTGCATGTCCACACCATCTATTCCGATGGAACTTTTACGCCAGAAGAAGTTGTCCGTAAGGCAGTGGAGATGGACCTTAAAGCCATTGCCATAACCGACCACGATTGTATTGATGGGATACTTCCCACCCTTGAAGCCGCGGAAGGGACAGGACTTGAGATTATTCCGGGCATCGAAATCTCAGCCGCTAAAGGTGACATCGAAATACACATCCTCGGGTACTTTATCGATTGGCAGAGCCCTCCTTTTACTGAATTCCTGCGCAAGATGCAGGCCAACAGGATCGAGAGAATGCGAAGGATAATCGAGCTGTTGGGTGAGAAGGGCATGAAAATAGACGCAGATAAAGTGCTGGGATCCATCTCCACCGGTGCAATAGGACGGCTCCATCTGGCCAGAGTGATGTATGAAGAGGGCCTCGTTGATCAAGTGAAAGATGCTTTTGATCTGTATATCGGTGACGGTAAGCCCTGCCACGTGCGCCATAAACGATTGGATTACGATAAAGCGATCAGCCTTATCAGGGAAGCGGGAGGAGTTCCGGTCCTGGCACATCCGGGAACGATGGGGGAAGATGAGTTCATTCCCGATTATATCAAGGCTGGATTAAGGGGTATTGAGGTGTATCATAGTGACCACGAGACGCCCGCGAACAACAAATATCTTAAGATAGCCGAGGATAATGGACTTATAGTTACTGGAGGATCTGATTGTCACGGCATGAAAAAAGGCAGGGTCCTGATAGGCAATATAAAGATCGATTACAGCGTGGTTGAGGAGTTGCGCGAAGAAGCGGAGAAGATTCGCAAGAGTAAAAATGGCTAAAACGAGCGATACAAAATATATGCAGCTGGCACTGAGGCTGGCCGCAAAAGCGAAAGACAGGACTTACCCCAATCCCATGGTCGGCGCCGTTATAGTAAAAGGCGGAAGGATCGTTGGCAAAGGATATCACCGAAGGGCCGGGGAAGACCATGCCGAGATCAGGGCCATCAAAGATTCTTCCGGCAAATGCCGCGGGGGAACGTTATATATCACGCTTGAGCCCTGCGATCACTACGGCAAAACCCCTCCCTGCACGCAATCTATAATCAAAAGCGGCATAAAAAAAGTCAATATAGCCGTCAAGGACCCAAACCCTCTAAATAACGGACGCGGCATCAGGAGGCTGCGGGAGTCCGGCATACAAGTAAATACCGGTATGTGCGCCGAAGAGACCCTTGCCCTGAACAGGAAGTACGTCAAGTTCGTGACCAAAGGCATTCCGTACATAACGCTCAAGCTTGCCCAGTCAGTAGACGGGAAGATCGCTGCCAGGGACGGAACGTCAAAATGGATAACTTCCGAAACCTCGCGCAGATATGCCAGAAAGATGCGTTCCGGTTTTGATGCTGTGATGGTCGGCGCTAACACCGTCGTTAACGATAATCCCCTTCTTTTGGGAGAAGGAAAAAGAGGAAACAGTATTACCCGCGTAGTTGTGGATTCCGGTTTGCGCATTCCGGTCAGTTCTAAACTTATCAAAACGGCTAAAAGATCTCCTGTTATTATAGCGACAACTGACCGCGCCCCGAAAGGGAAACTTGAAAGATTACGGCAGATCAAAGGCGTGGATGTCATGGTTAGCAGAGGAAAGAAGGTCCCGATCAGAACCGCCTTAAAAAAATTCGCAAAAAAAGGCATAGTTAACATGATGGTCGAAGGCGGCGGGGAATTGGCAGGCAGCTTGATGGACAAAAAAATGGTGGATGAAGTCATGTTTTTTGTCGCTCCCAAGATAATAGGCGGAAATTATTCTTCGGTAAAAGGAATAGGCGCCGGGAATATCGCTTCAGCTGTTGAGTTAAGCGATGTTTCCTTCAGAAAGTCAGGCAGCGACGTTTTAATAAGAGGTCTTGTAAACAAACCTTTGTCATCCCGAGCGAGCGTAGCGAGTCGAGGGATCTAAAATGAATCAATATTATATTTACATGATGAGTAGTCATAGTAAGGTTTTGTATGTTGGCGTGACAAACGACTTGGTAAAAAGGGTATATGAGCATAAAAATGAGTTTATAGAGGGTTTTACGAAGAAGTATAAAACAAAAAAGCTGGTCTATTATGAATCCACAACTGATGTCGAAAGTGCAATAAAAAGAGAAAAACAGTTGAAAAGCTGGAGAAGAGAGAAGAAAGAAAAGTTGATTGGCAAGGTAAATTTTGAATGGAAAGATTTGTATCAAACAATAATTTAGATTCCTCGACTCGGCCGCAGCCTGCCCTGAGCGAAGTCGAAGGGGCCTCGCTCGGAATGACATACGGGGGTGCAACGTGTTCACGGGGATAATCAGGGAAATCGGTAGCGTCAAAAGAATCAAAAGAAGCGGAACCTCCTTTTGCCTGGAAGTGGCATGCGGTGATATTAATAAGGATCTTGAGGCGGGCGACAGCGTGGCCGTTAATGGTGTCTGTCTGAGCGTTATCGGCAAAGATTCCGGAGGCGTATCCTTTGACGTGGTAAAGAATACGTTCGATGTAACCGATCTTAAAAGATTAAAAGCCGGCAATGCCGTTAATCTGGAAGGCGCTTTAAGAATGGGCGATAAAGTCAGCGGGCACATGGTGACCGGGCACGTTGATGGAGAACGCGTAGTGAAAAATAACATGAATACGTCAAAGGGTTGGATGATAGAAGTCAGCACGCTTGCCGGTGACGAGAAATATCTGGTTTCAAAAGGCGCTGTAGCCGTTGACGGGGTAAGTCTTACAGTAGGAGAATTGTGTCCGGGTTCCTTCAAAATATTCCTGATCCCTCATACACTGGAAAATACAAACTTAAAATTGAAAAAGAACGGAGATTATGTTAATGTGGAATTTGACATTATGGCAAAATACGCCGAGAAAGGCTTGAAAAATCCGATCACAGAGGATATGCTTAGGGATAAAGGATTCATATAATAAAGGGGGTAGCATGAAAAAAGTTGTCGCATTAGTCGTTGTTTTCGGAATGATCATGACGCTCGCGGGCTCAGCTTACGCTGACGATGCCTTGAAGAAGCTGGGCAGGGGCATGGCGAACGTGATAACCTGTCCGCTCGAGGTCGTAAAAGGAATGGACGATGCGAAACAGGAGAGCGGAATATTTGCCGCCTGCACCTGGGGTGTTATTCAGGGATCGTTCAAAACTTTAATGAGAGCGGCAGTTGGCGTTTATGAGATCGCGACTTTTCCAATCCCTATTCCAGAGGACTATCAGCCGATACTTACGGATCCGGAGTTTTTCCTCCAGAAGGATCATTAATAACGTTGACGCCATATTATTATAATGATAATATAGCCTAATTCTGCGGGGCGTAGCGCAGTTTGGCTAGCGCGCCACGTTCGGGACGTGGAGGTCATGGGTTCAAATCCCATCGCCCCGACCATCCATTCCAGATTTTGATTTTATCATGCTTTATGTGATCATTTCAGATATCCACGGCAACCTGGAAGCGTTTGACGCTGTAGTAAAATCCTTTCCCAGGACGAAAGAGAAAGAAATCATATGCCCGGGAGACGTTATAGGCTACGGAGCCAACCCCAATGAGTGCATAGATAAAATCACTTCTCTTGGCGCTGCAACTATCATGGGAAATCACGAAGCGGCTGTTCTTGGAAAGACCGATATTTCATATTTTAATCCACATGCCGCGGAAGCAGTTATGTGGACCGCAAAGCACCTGGAAGAGTCCGGGAAGGATTATATCGACAATCTGCCGCTGATTCATGAGGACTCGAATTTTATAATGGTCCACGGGACGCTGCATAACCCTGAGCAGTTCAGATACATGATGACAAATGTGGACGCGGTGAACACTTTCAAGATCCTTAAAGCGCAGATATGCTTTGTCGGCCATTCCCACGTTCCTGCCACGTTTATCCTGAAGGACGGGAGAATAAGCCTGTCCTTTAAAAGCAAAATAAAACTGGAAAAGGAAGCTAAATACATAATAAACGTTGGAAGTATCGGGCAGCCCCGTGACGGTGACTGGCGCGCTTGTTACTGCGTATATGATTCCAAAAAAGAAGAAATGGAACTGCGAAGGGTAGAGTATGACGTAAAAACCGCTCAGAAAAAAATCATCGAAGCCGGGCTTCCCAGGATCCTGGCCGAGAGACTCGCATTTGGGAGGTAGCAAAAATGAATAGAAAAAGAATTATGGCCGTTGTTTTGATATCAGCGGTATTGGTTTCGGGATGTACTACTATCAAGGAAAAGTTCACAAGAAAGCCGAAGGAAGAAGAGCAGTTCAGGCGTTACGTTGTCGTGAGGGAATATGACGTTCATCCAAGCCTGGATCTTTACACGAAAAGGTACATCTTCTGGAAAAACTGGCATAAGGAACTGCTGAATAAGCTCATGGGGGATAATCACAAAAAGATAGTGGTCGCTATTGAGCAGGATGTCTCGAATCTTTACGATATGAAAAGGATGCTTGTTGACGAAAAAGGGGACAAGCTGCAGGAAATAATAAATCAGATGTCAGATATAGAAGATAGGATCAAAAATCAGAGGGTCACGGGAGCGAATCGGGTGAGAATGAGAAGGAAGCTGGAATCATTGGGCCGGGAAGTAAAGAGAAATTATTCTTATACGAAAGTGCGGGGACTTATAAGGGATGATTTTCGAACGGAATAATGTGGTAGTTAGAGGATTTGTTATCGGCCCTTTAGGAACGAACTGTTACGTTGTTCATGATAAAAGATCGCTTAAAGGCGTGCTCATTGATCCGGGGGTTTACGATCAGGCCATCAGCGATTATATCCGGGATCGCAGCATCAATATAATCTACACTTTAAACACACACGGACACGCCGACCACATTTTCGGTAACGCGGCTTTCGGCTATCCGGTATTAATGCACAGCCTTGACAAGTCCGACGTAGATCCGGCGCGTCTCCTGGAAGACGGTGATATTGTCGAAGTCGGGGACATCAAGCTGGAGATAATCCACACGCCCGGGCACACTCCCGGAAGCGTATCGATAAAACTGGATTATTTGCTTTTCAGTGGTGACGCCCTTTTCTTTGAAGGGGTAGGGCGGACGGATATCCCGGGCGGGGACCACGATACGCTGATGAGATCGATCAAGGAGAAGCTCATGGTGCTGCCCGGCTCTGTCGTGGTATTCCCGGGTCACGGCCCGCAGACCACGATAGAACATGAAAGGCGGAGTAATCCGCTTCTTCACTTGGCGTAAATTATGAAAGAATACATAGACCAGTTCATAGATTTCATGGAAGTTGAGCGGGGCGTAAGCCCCAACACCATTGAGTCCTACCGCAGGGATATTGAGAAATTTATCAATTATCTTCAAGGGATAAAAAAAGACATAGCGGGAGTTGGGCGGCAGGATGTAACGAACTTCATGATGCACCTTAAAAAGAAGGGTCTGTCAGCTACTACTATTGCCAGGAATCTCGCTTCCCTTAAGACTTTTTGGAAATTTCTGGTAATGGAGCGCATAGCGCCGGAAAACGTGCTCGCTGTTATCGAAACTCCAAAAACGTGGAAGACAATACCCGAGGTGCTCAACAGGCAGGAAGTTGAGAAGTTTCTTAATGCGCCTTCCAGGAGAGGAATAACCGGCATAAGGGACAGGGCCATACTTGAACTTATGTACGCGACAGGCCTGCGTGTCTCTGAGGTCAAGGATCTGAAAAAGACAAACGTGAATCTTGAGGCCGGGTTTGTAAAGTGCTCCGGAAAAGGAGGAAAAGAACGCATAGTTCCCCTGGGCGGTGTCGCGAAAAGCGCCATTGAAAAGTATTTGAACGTCTCGAGAAAAAAGTTGTCAGGCAAGACCGGGGACGATCATCTGTTTTTATCGAAATTGGGCAGGTGTCTTTCCCGTCAAAGCCTCTGGAAGATGATCCAGAAGTATGCCAGGGAAGCGGGCATCAAGAAACACATAACGCCGCATACGCTCAGACACTCTTTTGCCACGCATCTTCTGGAGGGCGGGGCGGAACTCAGGGGAGTCCAGGAAATGCTGGGGCATGCTGATATATCGACAACTCAAATATATACGCATATAAATAAGGATAAGCTTAAAAAAGTGCACGAAAAATACCACCCAAGGGCGTAATGGATTTAATAGTTACTCACAAGAACGCTGATTTTGACGCTTTGAGTTCTCTGGTCGCGGCCAAGAAACTTTATCCCAAGGCTCGTCTTTTGCTCCCGGGTTCACAGGAAAGAGCCGTCCGGAAGTTTATGGCGCTTTTTAAAGATAAGATCAAGATAGAGAGCGAAAAGACCTGCCGGATGGATGATGTTAAGCGGCTCGTGATCGTGGATAACCGTCATAGATCGCGCATCGGTAACGCGGCAGGGCTTCTGGGCAAAAAAGGCTTAAAGGTCCACATTTATGATCACCACCCGAAGACCAGGTACGATATAAAGGCGGACAAGGATGTGTTTAAGGAGGTCGGCGCCACCGTCACCATTCTTGTTGAACAGCTGATCAAAAAAGGCAAGCTGTCCTTAACACCGCTTGAGGCAACTTTGATACTTCTCGGCATATACGAAGAGACAGGGTATCTTTCATACAGGACAACGACCAAGCTCGATATCGACGTGGTAAGCAAACTTTTAGAACAGGGCGCGAATCTGAATGCCGTATCATCCTACCTTAACAGGGAACTTTCGGAGGATGAGCTCACAGCCCTGATCAAACTTCTGGAGGCGATCAAGATCATCAACGTAAGGGGAGTAAGCGTGGCGTTTTCACAGATGGATGCGAGCGATTTTGACGGGGAAACGGGCACGGTTGTCCATAAATTGCAGGAAGTTGAAAATTATCCTGTCCTTTTTGCCATGTTCGTGTCCGGAGAAAAAATAAAGATACTCGCAAGGAGCCGGCTCGAAGCCGTAGATGTTAATAAGCTTCTGGGGCACCTGGGAGGAGCCGGCCATTCGAGCGCTGCGAGCGCGAGACTCGTCGGAAAGACACCGAAGGAAGCCCGGAGAGAGATAGTCCAGAGGCTCAGGAAAACTATCCGTCCGGAAGTGAAGGCAGGCAAGATAATGTCTTTTCCGGTGAAAACCGTTTCGCAGGAAGAGACCGTAAACAAAGTCTGGGAAAAACTGAACCGTCTCGGATACAAAGGCACGCCGGTTCTCGATGAGGAAGGGAACCTCGTCGGGATGGTGACCCTGGGCGATCTCAAAAAAGCTTTTAAGTACAATATGGGACATTCCCGCATAAAAGGGTACATGGCATCCCGGCTGGTGACCGTAGATCCCGAGACGCCGCTTCACGTTATCGAAAGAATAATGCTTGACCAGGACAAAGGAAGGATCCCTGTTATCGGGAAGGATAATAAGCTGGTCGGGATCATCACTCGAACGGACGTGCTCAAGAAAGTTCACGGTTCTCTTTTTCTAAAGAAAGCCGAGAGGCCGGTGGAAATGTCAAATATCGCTTCAAAGATGAAGGAACTGCTCCCCCCGAAGCTCATGGCGCTTATAAAGACTATCGGCCGTGAGGCTGATTCAAGAGGGATAAACGTGTTTCTTGTAGGCGGGTTTGTAAGAGACATATTGCTCGGAGTGAAAAATTACGATCTTGATATTGTCATTGAAGGCAACGCGATCGAATTCGGGAGAGTCCTGGGAGATAAAATAGGCGGAAGCCTCGTTGTCCACAAGAAGTTCGGGACGGCGACGCTCGTCAATGACTGGCCGAGATGGCTCGGTCCTTCTCTTCATCCGGACAACAAATTCAAAATAGATATTGCTACCGCCCGGAAAGAGGTATATGAAAGACCGGCCGCGTTGCCTACAGTTGAATTCAGCTCTTTGAGGGAGGACC
>JBHIBX010000046.1:0-8166 GCA_046759285.1 Candidatus Omnitrophota bacterium | reverse complement strand
GAGTTCAAGATAGGGAAAGCCAGCCTCATGCGTGAAGGGAAAGATGTGACCATTATTGCTTGCGGCCATATGGTGGATAAAGCGATCAAAGCGGCCGAAAAGCTCAATTCAAAGAATATACAAGCGAGGATCATCGATCTTCATACCCCAAAACCCATAGACAAGGAAGCTATAGCCAAAGCAGCCAAAGAGACAGGAGCGATATTGACCGTGGAAGAGCATACAATACATGGGGGAATGGGAAGCGCTGTCGCTGAGGTTGTGGTCGAGGAATACCCCGTGCCCATGGAATTGGTGGGGACAAGGGATGAATTCGGCGTTAGCGGAGAGCCTGACGAACTTTACGAGCATTTTGGCTTATCGGAAGACAGCATTGCACGGAAGGCAGAAGAGCTTATTACCCGAAAAACATGATTATTGCCGCACCTGCCAAGATCAATCTCTATCTAAGGGTCCTTTCGAAAAGAGAAGACGGCTATCACGAGATCGAAACTCTGTTTGAGAGGGTTTCAATTTTCGACAATATATCCATTGAACCCACCACGTCTTCAACGACAATAACTTGCGACAATCCTAACGTGCCCACCGATGATGACAGTCTGATGGCGAGGACCATCGCGGCATTCCTGGAAGAAGCAGGAACTGATCTTCATTTTCAAATAAACCTGGAGAAAAAAATACCGATCAGCTCCGGAATGGGAGGAGGGTCCAGCGATGCCGCGTCTCTGCTTAAAGGGATGAACGCACTGGCTGGATCGCCTTTGGACGGCGATACACTTTTGCGTGTAGCAGGCAAGCTGGGGGCGGATGTCCCCTTTTTCATCGCTGACAGCCGTTTTGCTTATGGAAAAGGGCGGGGAGACGTCATTAGCAGGGTTGAATCCCCCCTGGAAATCTGGCATGTCCTTGTTACTCCGCCTTTTGAAGCAAGAACAAGAGATATATATAATAAGGTGTCAGCTTTCAGCTTGACAAAAGATGAGGGCGTTGATAGAATATTCAGCGCTTTTCTGAATGGAAAAGACATAAGTGCTATATCGGAAAACCTTTGCAACGATTTACAGGAAATTGCGTTGGAAAATTTTCCAATACTTGAGGAAGTCTTTTCTGCGCTTAAAAAGGAGGGCGCAAAAGGAGTCCTTTTATCCGGAAGCGGTCCTACCGTGTTCGGTATTTTTGACCGTGAAAAGGCCGAAAAAGGCGGCAAAAACCTCCGGAGCATTTTTCCGGAGGAAGAAAACTGGAAAGTTTTTGTAGCCAGGACGTATTAACACAGAAGCAGGAACGTGCATCTGCAGAAAGGAGAAGAGGATGAAAATTACTGAAGTCAGGATTTTCCCGGTAGAAAGCAGGGATGGAAAACTAAAAGCGTTTGCGACTATGACATTTGACGACTGGTTTGTAGTCCGGAACGTGAAAGTCATTCAGGGGAACAACGGTCTTTTTGTGGCAATGCCTTCAAGAAAGGCTGTGGATTCCTGTCCGAAATGCAGATTCAAGAACGCCAAAGGGAGCAGATACTGTAACCAGTGCGGAGCTGAAATAGGGCAGCAGATGGGTCCCGTGGATGAAAAAAGAGCCGTAGAGCATATGGATATCGCCCATCCTATAAAGCAGGATTGCAGGATGTACATCCAGCAGCAGGTGCTTGAGGCTTACAATAAAGAGAAAGACAGACAGGAAAAAGAAGGCGGATCTTACAATCCTCCCACAGAAGAAGACCTCGGCGTAATAATAGAAACTCCAGAAGGTAGCGAGCAGAAAGAAGCGACTGAAGCGGAAACTTCCAGTGAGGAGGAATCCAAAGATATTGAACTGTAGCTTCTGCCCGTAAATACGATAATTGGCGGGTAGTGTAATGGTAGCACAGCAGCTTTTGGAGCTGCGTGTCAAGGTTCGAATCCTTGCCCGCCAGCCATACTTTTATGAAGAATATCACGGCAGTTATACTTGCAGCTGGCTTAGGCACGAGGATGAAAACAGAGATCCCCAAAGTGCTCCACCGCGTCGGTTCGAAGACGATCCTGGACAGGATTGTCTCAAATTTTAAAAAAGCCGGAATAAAGAAAATTATCGCGGTTGTTGGTTATAAGGCTGAGCTGGTTGAGAAAGCTTTTGAAGATGAAGTGGATTTTGTCAGACAGCCGGAACTTCTGGGAAGCGGCAATGCTTTGGCCTGCGCGGTAGAGCATATAAAAGACCCGGACCCGGAAATCCTTGTCACCTGCGGAGATACGCCTCTTATCACCGCTGAAACATATGAGAGATTGATCAAGGCGTACCTGCAGGAAAAAGTTTCCTGCGGTTTTTTGACGTGCCGGGTGCAGGAGCCTCTCTCTTACGGGAGGATCGTCAGAGACAAAAGCGGAGAGATAGAAAGAATAGTTGAAGAAAAAGACGCGTCAAACGAAGAGAAAAAAATCAATGAGATCAATGTAGGGACTTATTGTTTTCGGGGAAGCGAACTCCGTGAATTTATAAACGCAATAGAGATAAACAAGAAAAAGAAAGAATTTTACCTGACGGATATAGTAGAAATACTGGCGCGAAACGGCAAGAAGGTCCTGACTCAGGAATGCGGAGCCGAAGAAGCTATCGGCATAAATTCAAGAAAAGATCTGGCTGAGGTGAATAAAATGGTGAACCAAAAAACCATCGAGAAATTAATGGAATCCGGAGTCACAGTGATCGATCCGGACAATGCCTACATAGACGAAACGGCCGAGATCGGTAAAGACACGATCATTTTTCCCGGGACGGTTATCGAACGAGACGTCAAAATAGCCGATAATTGCAAGATCGGGCCCTTCGCGCGTCTCAGGCCGGGGACAAGGATCTCCAGGGGCGCGGAAGTCGGCAATTTTGTTGAGTTATGCAGGGCGGAGATAGGAGAGGGAGCAAAGGTCAAACACCATACATATCTGGGGGATACAGTGGTCGGCAAGGATGCGAATATAGGTGCCGGGACGATCACGGCCAACTATGACGGCAAGAATAAATATCCTACAGTAATAGGCGAAGGAGCTTTTATAGGAGTGGGAGCTATATTGATCGCGCCCGTAAAAATAGGCAAAAATGCGCAGGTTGGAGCTGGGAGCGTTGTTACAAAGAATAAAGATGTCAAGGACGGTCAAACTGTTGTCGGCGTCCCCGCAAGACCATTCACCGCAGGAAAAGGAGTTAAAAATGGATAGACTGAAAGTTTTTATCGGTAATGGGAACCCTGGTCTTGGCAAAAAAATATGCGAAAGCCTCGAAATGCCCCAGGGGGAGTGCAAAATAAGCCGTTTTAGCGATGGCGAAATAAGGGTTAAGATCTGCGAGAACGTTCGCGGCATGGACGTGTTTGTTGTGCAGCCGACGTGCAGCCCGGCCAACGAGAATCTTATGGAACTTTTGATAGTGATAGATGCGCTAAGGAGGGCGTCGGCGCAAAGGATCACGGCAGTCCTGCCGTACTTTGGTTATGCCCGGCAGGACAGGAAAGACCAGCCCCGTGTTCCTATCACAGCGAAACTCGTCGCCAACCTGCTTACCCGCGCTGGGGCCAACAGGGTGCTCACGATAGATCTACACGCGCAGCAGATCCAGGGGTTTTTTGATATACCGCTGGACCATCTTTACGCCATAAGCATTTTTGAGCAGTATTTCACGGAGAAAAACCTGAAAGATGTGGTTATAGTCTCTCCCGATGTAGGCGGTATCAAGATGGCCAGGGCCTACGCGAAAAGATTTCGGGCGGGCCTGGCAATTGTGGATAAGCGGCGCATTAACGACACGGAAGCGGAAGTTATGCACATCATGGGAGAAGTCGAAGACAAAAATCTTATTATCGTTGATGACATAATTGCCACCGCGGGGAGTATAGGAGAGGCGGCGAGTGCGCTGAAGAAAAACGGCGCTAAGGATATTTATGCTGCGATTACGCACCCGGTACTTTGCGGGCCTGCCATAGAACGTTTGGAGAAAATGCCGATAAAGGAACTTGTAGTGACGGACACGATACCTCTGAGCGATGGTAAAAAGACAAAGAAAATAACTCAGCTGTCAGTAAACTCCCTGCTGGGAGAAGCCATCAGGCGCATTCACAATGAGGAGACAATAAGCGCATTATTTGAATAAACACCAAAAAAGGAGTGATAGAAAGATGGAAAAGATAGTATTAGAAGCTTCTGTGAGAGAAGATCTCGGGAAAAGCGCGAGCAAACACTTAAGGAAAGACGGCAAAATTCCGGGAGTAATATACAAAGGCGGGAAAGTCGGCGTCAACATCCAGGTTGGCAACAACGCTCTTTGGCATGCGCTGCATACCGAAGCCGGTGAAAATGCCATCATCACAATGGACATTACGGGCGGGGAAAAACCTGTACAAAAGACCGTTATCGTAAAGGAATTACAGACGCATCCCTTGAGCGAAGAGTTTCTGCACGTGGATTTTCATGAGATCTCGCTCAAGGAAAAACTGCAGGTAAAAGTTCCTGTTGTGGTAAAAGGCGAAGCGGTGGGCGTGAAAGAAGATGAAGGGCTGCTTGGCCAGCTTGTCTGGGAACTTGAAGTTGAATGTCTGCCGACGGAGATCCCCGAGCACATAGACATCCATGTCGATGAATTGAGGATCGGGGACACTATCTGTATTAAAGATGTAACACCTCCTGAAGGGGTGACATTCTTGGCTGATCCTGAACAGATCATGGTTACGGTAAATCCTCCACAGGCTGAAGAAGTACCCGTTGAAGAAGAAGCTGTTGCGGAAGGCGAAGAAGAGGGTGAGGCTGAGCCGGAAGTCATAAAGAAGGGTAAGAAGGAAGAAGAGGAAGCTGCAGAAGGGGAAGAAGCTCCTCCGGCTGCCGAAGAATAATGAAGATCGTTGTCGGCCTGGGTAATCCGGGCTTTAGGTATAGAAACACAAAGCATAACATCGGGTTCAAGGTGCTTGATCTACTTGCCAAAAAGCACCGATTGAGCATAAAGAAAAAGGGCTACCAGGGAGTTTACGGCACAGGGCGGATCACTGGCAAAGAAGTAACCCTTTTTAAACCCTTAACTTATATGAATCTTTCGGGGGGCGCTGTTGAGGCGATCTGCTCCTCCCGGCTGCGTGACAAAAAAGATCTCCTGGTCGTCGCTGACGACTTCAGCCTCCCTCTGGGAAGCATACGCCTGAGGGAGAAAGGCTCTTCCGGAGGCCATAATGGCCTCGAGTCCATTATTGATAGGATAGGTCCGGATTTTTTCAGGCTAAAAGTAGGGATAACGGCAGGGGAGAGAATAGACGATGCCTCATCTTACGTCTTATCTCCATTTCCGAGAAAAGTGCGCCCCCTTTTAGGGGATGTCCTTGAAAAAGCGGTTGAAAATATCGAAAAATGGCTTGAAAACGGTCAAAACAAAACATCTTGCGCATATTAAGTATATATGTTATTATCTAACCTACAAAATTGGCGGTAAATTATGGAGAACGCAAAATCGTATTCAGGATTATTTATTATTGTCCCGGAAAAGGCGGATTCGGTAGAGGACGTGCAAAAAAGCATAAGCTCTATTATCAGCGAAAATTCCGGGAATATCGTAAAAACGAACATAATGGGGAAAAGGACGCTAGCCTATCCCATCAAGAAAAAGACCGAAGGAATTTATTGTGAGGTTATTTTCACTGCTCCCGCTGAGGCCATCGCGTCCATGACACGACTTTTTCAGATAAATACGGACTTATTGCGGGCAGTGGTAACCCTAAAAAAGGAGATATCGTAATGGCAGCGAGTTTAAATAAAGTTTTTCTTATGGGCAACCTCACAAGGGATCCGGAACTCCGATACATTCCCAGCGGGACCGCGGTTGCCAATTTCACTGTTGCTGTTAACCGTCCTTACAAGGATTCGACAGGCGATAAAAAGGAGGAAGTGTCCTTTATACGCATTGTCGTGTGGGGAAAAATGGCGGAAGTTTGCGGAGAATACCTTACGAAAGGACGCCCGGTACTGGTGGAAGGACGCTTGAAATCCCGTTCCTGGGAAGACCAGTCCGGCCAGAAAAGAAGCGCTTTGGAGGTAATAGCAAGCAGCGTTCAGTTCATCGGTTCGCGCGCTGCAAAACCGGAAGCTTCTGCGAAAGAAGTTGAAAGTATAAGCCTTGACGAGGACCATGATGCAGGCGGCTCCGCGGACATGAGCCAGAAATCGGAAGGAGACGAGATTCCTTTTTAATAAGTCATCCCGAGCGTAGCGAGGGATCTAAACAATAAGGAAAGAAATGACGAAAAAGAAACCCAAAAGAAAACCTCAGAGAATATTCAGGAAAAGGCCCTGCCGACTTTGCAGGGATAAAATAAAAGCGGTAGATTTTAAGGATGTAGACTTTTTGTCAAAGTTCACCTCTGACAGGGGAAGGATCCTTCCCTCCAGGATTTCAGGAAATTGCGCGAAGCACCAGAGGATGGTTGCTGGCCAGATCAAAAGGGCGCGGATGGTCGCTCTTCTGCCTTTTGCCAAACCAGGGACAGAGGGCAGATCGCCTTTTTTAAGAGGAAAAAGAGGTAGCAGGTGAAGCTTGTTTTAATGAAAGATGTGGAAAACCTGGGCATTACCGGGGATGAGGTGGAGGTAAAAGACGGTTACGCAAGGAATTATCTGATCCCGAGAGGACTGGCCGTTGAAGCTACCCCGGGGGCTCTGCGGCTGCTCGAACAGAAAAAACAAAAGAGACAGCGCCTGGAACAGAAAATAAAAGAAGAATACGAGGGGCTTGCCGAAAAATTAAAAGAAGTCTCATGCACGATTTCCATGGAAACCGGCGAGGACGACAAACACTTCGGTTCCGTAACCTCGGAGATGGTCGCCCAGAGCCTCCAGCAGGAAGGCATTGAAGTCGACAAAAAGAAGATCATTATGGATGAGCCAATAAAATCTCTCGGTGTCTATAATATTGATGTCAGGCTGCATCCGGAAGTCAAGACTCAGGTGAGGATCTGGGTCGTCAAGAAATGATTCCAAAGACCCTTATCGAAAAAGTACCTCCCCAAAATGCTGAAGCCGAGATAGCGGTGTTAGGATCAATGCTTCTCGACAGGGAAGCGATCGCCTGGGCTATAGAGCTTTTGGAAGAGTCCGCGTTTTACAGCGAGGCCAACAGGAAGATCTTCCAAGCCGTCGTAAAGCTTTATGACGAAAATAAGGCCGTCGATATCGTCACCCTCATCGATGAACTTAAGAAGAGAGACATACTTGATGAAGTAGGCGGGCCGGCATATGTTACGGAACTTGCAAACAGTATTCCAACTTCTGCCAATGTAGAACATTACGCGAAGATCGTGCGGGAGAAATGTCTCCTGCGCAACCTCATCAATACCGCCACGCAGATCGTTTCAGAAAGTTTTGAGCCTTCAAGCGAAGTTGAAGAGTTGCTCGACAAGGCCGAAAAACTGATTTTTGACATCACTTCGGATAAAAAGCGCGAAATACATGTTCTTGCGATGAAGGATGTGGTCAAGGAGAGTATCGAGACGATCGACAAGCTATACCAGAGAAAGGAAAACATAACAGGCATCCCGACCGGTTTCCACGATCTGGATATCATAACCGCGGGCCTGCAGAAATCTGATTTTATAGTCCTGGCGGGGCGTCCTTCGATGGGTAAGAGCGCTTTAGCAACCACCATTCTGGAATATGCGGGAGTTGTGGAAAAGATACCCTGCGCTTTTTTCAGTTTGGAAATGTCAAAGGACCAGCTGGCGCAGAGGATGCTCTGTTCTTTGGCGCATGTTAACGCGCATAAAGTGAGAACGGGTTTTTTCTCGCAGTCTGACTGGCAAAAACTTATCGAGGCCGCGGACAAGCTTTCCAAGGCGTCTATTTTTATCGATGACACGCCCTCTATGTCCGCCCTTGAGCTCAGGGCGAAAGCGCGTAGACTGAAAGCAAAGCATGACATCCAGCTTCTTGTTATAGACTACCTGCAGCTGATGAAGGGCGCCGCCCGTTTTGAAAACCGGCAACAGGAAATATCAGAGTTTTCCCGCTCGGTAAAAGCGCTGGCGCGCGAACTTAATATACCGATAATAGCCGTAAGCCAGCTTTCCAGGGCTGTCGAGCAGAGGGCAGACCACCGCCCGCAGCTTTCCGATCTCAGGGAGTCTGGGGCGATAGAACAGGACGCGGACGTGGTTATCCT
>JBHIBX010000045.1:0-8253 GCA_046759285.1 Candidatus Omnitrophota bacterium | reverse complement strand
ACCCCACTACAAATAAACAGGCACTCCCCTACCCGATAAAACTCCCAAAAAGACATGTGCGCCAAAAATCGCCTATCCCATAAAAACAAAAAATATAACAAACTAACCAAACTTAACTAAATATAACAAACTAACCAAACTTAACTTTATCTAATTACACCAACCGAACTTATCTTCTATATAACACGCCAACTAAACTTAACTTTACTCAACTCTCTAAACCGTACTTATATAATAAAAACGAGCGTGAGGGAAGCGCAAGTATGAGAGCTTTAATATCTTTAATTATATTGGATTTCATAGGGGTATTTTAACGCTTTTCCCCTGCCCTAGCAAATAAATACTAAAAAAAGTGCAAGAATTTTGAGGAAAAAGTTGTCTAAATAGTATGAGAAGGGAAAATCTCTAAGATTCCAATCCGGGATCTCAAAAAAGAGGAGGTTATCAATGGCTGGGGTTGTTCCGGAAAATAAGATCAAGGGCAAGATTTATCAGATCAGGGGCAGGAATGTGATGCTGGATGAGGATCTGGCTGAGCTTTATGTAGTCGAGACAAAACAGTTAACTCGCCAAGTTCGCAGGAACATTGACAGGTTTCCTAATGATTTTATGTTTCTCCTTACAAACAAAGAACTTACAAACTTGAGGTGCCAATTTGGCACCTCAAAGAAAGAAGGCAGAGGAGGAAGAAGATATTTGCCTTATGCTTTCACAGAACAAGGCGCTGCAATGCTATCCAGCGTTCTCAATAGCAAAAGAGCAATCAAGGTTAATATTCAAATTATGCGCGCGTTTGTAAGTGTGAGAAGAATGGCTTTTACTTACGAAGGCCTTAGGCGCAAGATAGATCAAATGGAAAAGAAATATGATGGGCAGTTCCAGATCGTTTTTAACGCTATCAAGAAACTAATGGAACCGCCGCTCGAAAAGCCGAAGCGCAGGATAGGGTTTCATCATGATTAGATGGGAATTTCATAGGGGTATTTTAGTTGTCTTCACCCGGGCCTCTTTTTAACTCTACG
This sequence comes from Candidatus Omnitrophota bacterium, assembly GCA_046759285.1. Taxonomy (GTDB): domain Bacteria; phylum Omnitrophota; class Gorgyraeia; order Tantalellales; family Tantalellaceae; genus JBHIBX01. Next base: position 7,231 of record JBHIBX010000045.1, on the reverse strand, counting down.
CGTGTTCTTGGAAGACATTCCGGAAAGCGCTTTTGTAAAAATTCCAGAAGTTTTTCTCTTATCTCACAACGCAATTTCCAGGCTGTTGGAGAATCAGGAGCGCTCATCAGTGCGCGAATTTCCACAGTCTGCGCGGTAGCATTGGTAACCTGTAGAACATTAACTTTTTTGTCCCAGTGCGGACTCTCTTCAAGAATACGCGTTAATTCTGACCGCAATTCTTTCACCGGTACCGTATAATCGGCATAAACATAAACCGACCCCAGAATATCCGCGGATATCCGCGTCCAGTTCTGGAAGGGTTTTTCTATGAAATATGAGATGGGAATAACCAATCGCCTTAGGTCCCATATTCGCACGACTACATAAGTAAGAGTGATCTCCTCGATCCAACCCCACTCCCCTTCAACTATGACCACATCATCTATGCGTATAGGCTGAGCGAGCGCGATCTGCAATCCGGCTATGAAATTTCCAAGGGTTTTTTGTGCCGCAAAGCCTAAAATCACACCAATAATACCCGCTGAAGCCAATAGACTTGTACCAATCTGACGAACTTTTTCAAAAGCCATCAACACTAACGCAACTGTCAGTACGATAATGATCACATTGATGATATTTACAATAACACGGGTTTGTGTATAGATACGGCGTGCCTGCAAATTGTCTTTCACGGTAATATCGTAACGGCTAAGAAAAGTCTCTCTGACGCTATTAACAATACCTATTAATAACCAGCCGACGGACACTATGAACCAGGGGTGTGCTATATGAGAAATGGTATATTGGATCCGTTCCGGAAAACGCAACAAAGGCAAAACTAACATAACACATAAAGAGGGAAACAAGGAAAACAACGAACCCTTAAGATATTCGAACTGTACTTTGCGATTTTTTAATAAACTTCTTTTTTGCCATTGTTTTAGTATAAAGATGGTTATCAAGGAAATAACCATGCCTACTATTACAGAAACTGACAGCACAATCAAAGAAAAAATGATATCATTGGAAAATACTTTGTTCAATTCAATCATTATAGTCCGCCTTTTAATTATTTTTAGGTATTATAATGTCTTCTTCTACTGTGAAGATCACTTATAAATACTTTCATTCCCTCACCAAATATGGGGACAGTCCCTGCCGTTCTTTTTCCTGCAAAAAGGGGGCCGGTTTAACACAACGATAAGACCCCTTTCTTTTTTCTTGAAATATATCATTTATGGATTCTCCTCAGATTTTGACACCGGATCGCAGTGCCTTTACGCGATGACCCTATCTATCACCAGGGGCATACATCGCCCTTTTAACATATTCAGGCAAATTATCAAGTCCCTTTCTAGCTATTTCTTTAATGATCGGGGCCACTTGTATGCCGTATCTGCGAGAAATATTTACAGGGTCAAGTCCCGGCCAGCCCCAGCAGGAAGCATGGATTACACCGTCAACTTTATAAGCAATATTATCTAACGTTGTTGGACGCAAGGTTTGTACAGGTGAATGGCCTTCAATGTTGGAGATCAGGTCAAGGATAAGCGCTCCCTTTTTAAAAAGTTTCAGCATCTCGCGCGTAACAATAAATTCCTTACCTTGTTTTTCCGGCGGCCAGTTAACTGCGTTTACCAGAATATCCGTTCCGGGGATATGTTCGCCCATGTTTTTAAAATCCCGTTTATGCAATATAATTACCCGCGCGAATTTCCTGGCAGCGCATTGTATCGCGCCATAAGAGATATTGCCGTACCCCATGATTTTTACCAGGCACTTTGAAGGGTCCCCGCCCCACAGTTCAAACCCTTTCTCCATTGCCAGATATCCTGACTGATGTAATGCCTCTATCATGCGTCTGCCAAATAACGGACCTTTGATTTCTTCCATGGCGATCGCATTGATCTTGTATTCTGCCAGGAGAGAGCGTAAATGCGGAAACGAGGACAGGTGCATCATGGACATTATGGCGGAACCCGGCTTCATTAAAGCCAGCTCCTCCCGCTTAGGTTCCTTGATCCGCACGACCAAAGAACAGGCATAAGCCCGATCTTTATTAACGACTTTTGCCCCCGCCTTTTCATATTCATTATCTCCGATACCTATGCCTTCACCCGCGCCATTCTCAACGTAAACATTTTGTTCTGCAACGATCTCTTCTAAATTCTCCGGCAACAGGACAACTCTTTTTTCTCCGTGTCTGTTCTCGCGTACTATACCGATATCCATAAATCTCCTTTTCTTAAATCAGCTTTAATGCCTCTTTCAAATTAATAAAATGACCGTATTGCTTTAACACGTTTATTTTTTCTTCAACTTGTTCGATATTATCGGCAGTCTCATATTCGTAGCTGTGTGTCAAAACAGAGACTATTATATGGCGTGATTCTTTCTCGGACATATCCTTTAGATCCGAAGCGACCTGTTCTAATTCTTTCGGGCCGGATTTCTCGAAATAAAGATATTGGCCTTTCGAAGCCCCAATAGGTATTTCAAAGACATCTGAATCCCCTTCCTTGCGGTGATCATCATAACTCATCCTGTATAGTGATGTCGGCGCGTCCCTCCAATCAGAAACAAGCTGTCCTTTATGCAAAAGATACCTTTCAGGTTCGCAGGAAAGGTCGAATTGCAATTCATTTTCTTCTAAGATTTTTATTAGATTCGCGTCAAAAGCAAGATAACCGCCTCGATATGCGCGTGTCTTTAAACCTTTTTTGCGCAGCATCCTTACCTGTTGAGAAATTACTTCTCCCATCCTTGAAGTATCCTTAAAAAAGTAACAGGCTTTATCAAGGTCATCTTCGTGGCAATGGACGCCTATATCCCCTCCTTTCCTGACAATATGCTTCCATAACTTAATAAAAGGCTCTCCAAGAAAAAAAGTTCGCGCTCGCGGTGAAGTATGGATGAAATGCACAAACCTCCCGTTCATAGAACGCCCTGCCAGGATTATTTCCCGTTTGATCAATTCTTCCATTTGCTTCCTTTTGGGAAACCGTTTTTGTTCCGGCAGGCTAACGTCAAAATATTCTTTCCAGTCCCCGTCAACAGTAAAAATATAGTAAAGCAAACTAAACCTTCTTTAAGAATTTTAGATATAAATGAATATAATGCTTTCTCTTAAAAAGACAAAATAAAAGGCCCTTCTTTGCTGATATGCGCCATAAGAGCCTTTATCATATAAATCATTCACAAAGCTTTAGATGATTTCCTCTAGTTTTATATCAAAAGTCAGGTCTTTGCCGGCCAAAGGATGGTTGGCATCTATTGTTACCTTTGATTCGGAAACAGCAGTGACTGTGACCGGGATTGTTCGCCCGGCTCCATTCCGATTACAGCTTGTTCAAAACCGGGGATGATTCGTCCCTCGCCTATTTTAAACTGCATAGGACCGCTGTCCTTCGAGGAATCAAATATCGTGCCGTTCTCCAATTTGCCTGTGTAATGCACCTTAACCGTATCTCCGTTCTTTGCTTGCCCCATTTTCCTTCCTTTCCATTAAGATTTCTTTTCGTGCACCTCTTTCAATATTTCTATATATCTACCTGTTTTTAGACTGTTGTGCGCCTCTTTCAACTGTCTTCTGGCCCACTCGCCGACAATACTATTAGGGGATAATTCCTTCGCTTTATCATAATGTATCATGGCCTTGTGCAACCACTTTGACCTGTTCTTATCAGCCGGATCGGAACAGTTGACGCCTTTTCTAAACCAGGCGTTTGCCAGGAATAACTGCGCCTTCGGACTATCGGGTTTCATCCTGATAGCCTTATGATATGCCGCTATTGCTTTATCATGCTTACCCTTCAATAAATAACTTTGGCCCAATAGGACGTACTGGGTAGGATATTTCAGCTTATCCTTTTTGCGTAAAAGGTCTTTCCACATTGTCAACCCATCTCGTTGTTCGCTTGCGATAACCTTGAATTCACATCTTATTGTTTTTTCTTAATCTCCTTGATGTCTTTCTTGGCCGCTTTAACCCAAAATCCTCTTTTATATTTATCTATCAGCTGTCCGTAAATCGTAATAGCCTTATCATAGTTTCCCATATGTTCATAACTGCTCCCCAGATAATACATAGCAACTTCGGTCATATCGCTTTCAGGAGAATCGTTTACAACCTTTTGGAAATACTCCACGGCCTTACGATATTCCTCACGATTGTACAGGTTTTTGCCCTCATCGTATAATTTTATAGCCTCTCTAATAGAGGCCGTCGCGTCGCAATACCCTATTGTTGTGCAGCCAATTAGCGAAATACACACTAAGCTGATTGCCACCATCAGAGATTTTTCCTATTTGCCATTGCTTCCCCCTTTCTTAGATTTTGCTTTTAATGCGTTATCAATCAATCTATTTGCTTCCTTTAGGGAAGCCTTTCTTACATATGAAATCTCATCAACGAGTTTTCCCCTTGCAAGCTGGGCAATTGAGCTCATTTTTTGCAGCACTGATTGATTGTTGCCCCTTTTTAGGTCGCGGACCACTTCGGCTATCTTGTAAATATCTCCACTCCGTATTTTTTCCTCCAATGCAAAATATCTTTTTCCGCTGTCATCTGTCAGTTCTTCCGGATCGCTTTTTAAGATCATAAGCACATCGAGGATCTTCTCCTTATCTACCGGGTAACGGATGCCCGACTTTTCAACTTCATCGGCTGAAAGCAATATTTTAAAATCTCCTGGAGAAGACTTCCCCGGCTTCAAAACAAATACACAGCCATCTATATCGGGGGGCGCGCCTTGCGCTACGGACTTCACACTGCAAAACCCGTGCACAGGATGTATTACCGTGTCTCCCATCTTAAACATATGTTTAAGCTCCTTTACCAAGCTTTAAAACGAGGTTTAAGCGCTCGGCAGTTTTTTTAACATTCGATTTTGATGGCCGTTTTTCTTCAATGCCTCTAACAAACACGTTCCAAAGAGTTCGGAATTTTGTCAAAGGTGGTACAGTATAATTGGTCAATGCGAACTGAACGATAGCTGTTTGGATTAATCCAAAAAATGCCAGACTCACCGAATTTAAATTGATATCCTTCCGAAGCAGACCCTCATCCTGCGCTTCAAGCAATATCTGCATTATTCTGCCTTTATACCTTTCGATAACGCCTAATACCTTTCTCCGAAGAGAATCATCATTAAAATGAATAGACTCAGCCGCAATCGCGAACAGCATACCTTTTTTCTTCTCGGTAAAGACCATATGAGCCCTCATAATCTCTCTCAGCCTCACAAGCGGGTTCTTATAATGCCTTATCGGATCATCTATTGCCTTCATAAGATTCTGTTCAAAACTATCAATCAATGTCACCAAGATGGCCTGTTTGTCCTTGAAGTGTCTGTAAATAGCCGCTTCGGATATCTTGTTCTTTTTCGCGAGGTTCTTGATCGTAAGGCTTTGAACTCCCTCCCTTATAATAAGATCCCTTGCGCTGTTCACTATCTCTTCTTTTCTTTCCCTTGAAGTCTTTCTTTGCATATATTTTTCCCCGAAATTAAGTTAGCGAATGTTCACTAACATTTTAACATACAAAGGTATCCTGTCAAGAGAAGGAGTCAAAACCGAGGTTTATAAAGGCGATTATATGGGTTAATTCTGGCACCCTGGACACCATATAGCGGCACGCCCGGCAATTATTTCCCTTTTTAGGCGGTGGTTCTTGTTCCTGGGGCATTTTTTTGTCCCCCTGTGCTTTATCAGCCAGTTAGGGCCGAAACCTGCCCAGGGCACGCCTATCACGATGGCGCGCTTAAGGACTCTCCGCATGGCGTCATATAAGGCGTTTTTCTTGCGATCCTTGAGCTGGCTTATGGTTTTGTGAGGGTTTATCCTTGCCTTGAAAAGTATTTCATCTGAATAGATATTTCCTATCCCGGCGATATTGCGCTGGTTCAGAAGGAAGGCCTTCGCGTTTTTATTTTTGTGACGTTCCAGAAGTTCCATAAAGTCTTTCCGGGAAATGCCCAGGGGTTCAGGGCCCATATCGTGCAAGAGAGGAATTTTTTTCAGTTTTTTTACAAGATAGACCTTACCGAACTTGCGCATGTTCTTCCAATGAAGCCGGTCGCCGTTCTTAAATTTAAAAATAAGATGGGAATGTTTATCGTCGGCCTTCTCTCTTTTTTTTACGTAAAGCAGGCTGCCCGTCATACCGAAGTGAAAAACCAGTTTTTCTTCGCAGTCCGGGATGCGGACAATAAGAAATTTCCCCCGTCTGCGCGCCCATCCGAATTTTTTGCCTCTAAGGGTCTTCCGAAAGTGGGCAAAATCCGTCCCTTTTACCAGTTTTTTTAGATCACAGTTTACGTCAGCAATTTTTTTGTTTAAGCTGGTGATCAGAAAATATTTTTTTAAATTTTCGACATCTGGAAGTTCCGGCATAACTTTTATTTTTCCTTTTTATGCCATTTGCCGTCTTTGCCTTTACTGTATTCCTTTTTTACTGCAGACCATGCGGTTTTACTTGCAACTTCATCAAGCGATTGTTTTCCCCAGCGCTTTTTCGGGTCTTTGTATTGTTCAAACGCATTGTTAAAAGCCTTTACCCATATATCCTGGGCTTTTTTGGGGAGTTTATCCCTGAGTTGAGACGGAACTTTTCTTTTGGGCATTATCCCTCCTTTTTCTAAACCCCTTAAAACCCCTTCTCCCACACTACTCGATGATCAACCAAAACACCTATAAAACCGTTCTAATATAGATCCCGGCTTTCGCCGGGATGACACAGTTTCGACATCCACCCCACTACAAATTTAACACCACTCCCCTACCCGCTAAAACTCCCAAAATAATCCCGCAACTAAAAAACGCCTATCCCTTAAACACAAAAAAATACCGGGGTTCATAGGGGTATTTTACATAAATAAAGGCGGTTCTGCAAATCATAACGATTATGCGAGAACCGCTCTTTTCTATGCTCAAAAATACCTAAAAACCCAACCGACAAAGGCTGGGTTCACGATTACCTCGGCCCTTTGAGCGGAAAGTCATCAGGACCCCGACCCCGTCCGAAAGCGTCCAGTAGGCGCTGCCGTTTTCTCGTGAACCTGGCGTCGGCCGCTATGGCTTTCTGCGCTTCCAGAGCCGCCTTCTTGGCCAGGACTTCCTGGCTTGGACCCCGTGGAGCTGCTGCCGCTGCTTCTGGGAGTTCCGGATCAGCTGGTTCGCCCGGTTCCTTGTTCAGTCCCGGCGCCTCTGCCGCTACTTCTGGGATTTCCGGATCAGCTGGTTCGCCCGG
>JBHIBX010000044.1:0-8263 GCA_046759285.1 Candidatus Omnitrophota bacterium | reverse complement strand
TGGGACACGAGATCGATTACACGATTTCTGATTTTACGGCGGACTTCAGGGCTCCCACGCCGTCGGTAGCCGCGGAACTGGTAATACCGGTAAAGAAGGATCTTTCTGATCGGATCGAGGAGAACTCCGGCCGCATGAAAGCTGCCGTGAAGTCCAAGATAGATGTTCTCGAGAAGGAAATAAAAAGTCTCAGGGAAAGCTATGTTCTCCGGGCACCCATGAACGTTTTTTTGCAGCTCGAGCAGCAGGTAGACGACCTGGCCAAGTCGATAACGGCTAACGTGACGCACTGCATGGAATTAAAGAGAAGTGAATTTGGCGCAATAGCCGGAAAACTTGAGATGCTTAGCCCGCTGGCCGTTTTGAAGCGGGGATACAGCATTACGTTCAAAGAAGGGAAAGTCGTTAAGGATGCCGGGAAACTAAAAAAGGGCGATTCCCTTCGGACAAAACTCGACCGTGGTCTGGTTTTCAGCACAGTCGATCGAGTTAAACAAAAAACTTAGGAGCAGAGATGAAAGACATAAGTTTCGAAAAAGCTCTTGAAAAACTTGAGAAAATAGTCGAAGACCTGGAAGCCGGCGACCTCCCCCTGGACGACTCGCTTAAAAAATACGAAGAGGGGATAAAACTTGTTCGCGTTTGCCAGCAGAAGCTCGGTAAGGCGAAGGAAAAAATTGAACTCCTGACCAAAGACGAGAAGGGAAAGTTCAAGAAGAAGACTTTCCAGGAGAAATAATAGATGAAAAATATTCTGGATAAAGCATCATCGCCTGAAAACCTGAAAAAGCTGAATTCCAAACAGCTTAAGCAACTGGCCATGGAGGTAAGAGAAAGGATCGTCAGCGTGACTTCAAAGAGGGGAGGCCATCTTGCGGCCAGTCTCGGTACGGTGGAGCTGGCGATCGCTCTGCATTATTGCCTGAACAGTCCGGAAGATAAGATCGTCTGGGACGTAGGACACCAGAGCTACGCGCACAAACTCCTTACGGGAAGAAGAGAACGGTTTGAGACCCTGAGACAGATGGGGGGCCTCAGCGGTTTTCCCAATTCGAAAGAAAGCGAACACGACCCGTTTACCTGCGGCCACAGCGCAACATCGATCTCTTCCGCACTTGGTCTTGCTTCCGCCCGTAATCTCGAGGAAAAGGATTATAAAGTAGTGGCCGTTATCGGCGACGCCTCACTTTCGTCGGGACTCGCTTTTGAAGGAATGAATCACGCCGGACACATGAAGACAAATATGGCCATAATTTTGAACGATAACGAACAATCTATATCAAAACCCGTCGGGGCGATGAGCAGATATCTGAACAGGGTCATAACGAATCCCCTTTACAACAAGGTGCGGGAAGAAGGTGAAAAAGTAGTAAAAAGCATTCCCAAACTCGGGCCAGTAGCGTACAAGACAATAAGGAAATTCGAGGAAGGCCTTAAAAATCTCATTGTCCCGGGGATACTTTTCGAGGAGCTGGGCTTTCGCTACTTCGGACCCATAGACGGACACGACATCGATGGCATGATCTCGATATTCAAAAACGCCTTAAATTTGAAAGACCCCGTATTCATTCACGTGATAACCAGAAAGGGTAAAGGATACAAATATGCGGAAGAAAATCCCAGCAAGTTCCACGGGGTTACGTCTTTTGATGTCCCGACCGGACGGGTAGCCAGGAAAGAGAAAGGGGCAAAGACCTTTACCGAACACTTTTCAAAAAAAGTGGTCGAGCTTGGATGCAGCGATGATAAGATAACCGCGATCACGGCCGCAATGCCCGACGGCACGGGGCTTCAAAAGTTTGCCGGTAAATTTCCCAAGCGTTTTTACGATGTCGGGATCACCGAGTCGCACGCGGTTACGTTTGCCGCCGGCCTTGCTAAGGGCGGATTTAAACCGGTTGTTGCGATATACTCCACTTTTCTGCAGCGTTCATATGACCAGCTTGTGCATGACGTTGCGCTTCAGAACTTGCCCGTTATTTTTTGTCTGGATAGGGCTGGCCTGGTGGGCGAGGACGGACCGACGCACCACGGGGCATTTGATATCGCGTACATGAGGGGTCTGCCCAATTTTATCGTGATGGCCCCGAAAGACGGGACGGAACTGGAACTGATGCTTGAAAAAGCGGCAGAATGGGACAAGCCCGTTTCAATAAGGTACCCCAGAGGAAAAGCCCGTCAGCTTGTCAGTCTTTCTTCAAGCGCCCCGCTCGAAATCGGAAAAGCGGAGCGCTTAAGAGAAGGCAAGGATCTTGCTATCCTCGCCGTTGGAAGCATGGTGAATACCGCGCTTAAAGCCAGTGAACTGTTATCAAGAAAAGGAATAGAAGCCTCTGTTATAAATGCAAGGTTCATTAAACCTCTTGACGGACAGATGTTGGAAGACGTCTTCCGGAGCGCGAAGAAGGTAGTTACGATAGAAGAAGGTATCGCCAGCGGAGGTTTTGGCAGTGCCGTGCTGGAATTTATGGAAAGGGAAAATATTAATAACGTAAAAATAAAATGCCTCGGTCTTCCCGATGAGTTTATAGAGCACGGGGCCAGGGAGGAACTTCTTAGAAAGTATCACTTGACCCCGGATGAAGTGGCTTCCACGATCGAGACAGAAATGCTTTGAGAGACAACATGGCGCGCAAAAAGAAGAAATTAAAGATAGACAAGGAAAGATGTAAAGGGTGCCTTTTGTGTGTGGAAATATGTCCTTACGGCGCGCTGGAGCATTCGGAAGAAGTAAATAAAAAGGGACATAGGTACGTTGTTCTCAAGTATCCTGAAAAATGCACTCAATGCACCCTGTGCGCGATTATTTGCCCTGATTGCGCTATTGAGATTAACGGTGAAGAATAACGGAGCAAGTATGAGATACTTATCGACAGGTAATGAAGCATGTGCTGAGGGCGCAATACGCGCAGGATGCAGGTTTTATGCCGGGTATCCTATTACGCCGCAGAATGAGCTTACCGCGTATATGTGTCGGCGCATGGAGGAAGAAAACGGTATTTTTATCCAGGCGGAGAGCGAGCTTTCGGCTATCAATATGGTTTTCGGCGTGTCAGTTGCCGGCAAGCGCGCAATAACAACTTCATCAAGCCCGGGGATAAGTCTTAAGCAGGAAGGAATTTCATATCTGGCTGGATGTGAATTGCCCGCGGTGATTGTCAATGTGATGAGGGGAGGGCCTGGTCTCGGAAATATCGCCCCTTCGCAAGCCGATTATTTTCAAGCGACAAAAGGTGGCGGACATGGAGATTATCGTTTAATAGTATTAGCTCCCGCGACTGTCCAGGAGATGTTCGATTTTACTTTCGAAGCGTTTGCCCTGGCGGATAAATATAGGACTCCGGTAATGATTCTCGCGGACGGTATGCTTGGGCAGATGATGGAGCCGCTCGAATTTGATGAGAACATTAAACCGCTAGGTGTGGTCAAAAAGCCATGGGCCTTGACGGGAGCTAAAGGAAGGCCGGCGCAAAGCATAAAGAGCCTTTTACTTAAAGACGGGGCCCTGGAAGACCTTAACCGTAAATTACAGGAGAAATATCGGAGGATCGAGGAGAACGAAACGGAAGCCGAAACTTACAAGACTAAAGATGCCGATATTATCATTGTCGCTTACGGGACAGTAAGCCGTGTTGCGCGGGCATGTGTTGACCGCTTGAGAGGGAACGGCAAAAGAATCGGGTTGATTCGTCCGATAACTTTATGGCCGTTTCCGTATAAAGAGATAGCCAAAGCGGCAAAGAAAGGATGCAAATTTTTAGTTGTCGAAATGAGTGCAGGGCAAATGGTTGAGGATGTTAGGCTAGCTGTTCAGGATGATACGAGAGTTTCTTTTTACGGGCGTACGGGTGGGGCTATTCCCGGGGAAGAGGAGGTTATAAAGGAAATTAAAAAGATAAAGGGTAAAAAATAATGGGCAAAACATTTAAAAAACCCGAATCGATGAAAGATGTTGCTACACACTATTGCTCTGGCTGCGGGCATGGGCTTATCCACCGTCTTATCTGCGAAGTTATTGACGAGCTTGAAATGCGGGAGGACACGATCGCTGTGGCTCCCGTGGGGTGCGCCGTTTTGGCGTATGATTACTGGGATTTCGATACGACAGAGGCCGCCCATGGACGTACGCCGGCAGTAGCGACAGGGATTAAAAGAGTCCTGCCGGGAAAATTAGTATTTACTTACCAGGGCGATGGAGATCTTGCGGCAATCGGGACGGCCGAGATCATTCATACAGCAAACAGGGGTGAGAATATTTCAGTTATTTTTGTCAATAACGGAGTTTATGGTATGACCGGAGGGCAGATGGCTCCCACGACCCTGCTGGGGCAAAAAACAGCGACAACACCTTTTACACGAAGGGCGGAGAAAGAAGGATTCCCGCTGAAAATTACGGAGATGATGGCGGTTCTTCAGGGCGTTGTGTATCTGGAAAGGACTTCCGTTCATTCTATAAAAGATATTATGAACACGAAGAAAGCGATAAAGAAATCTTTTCAGCTACAGCTTGCCGGTAAAGGATTTTCAATGATTGAGATCATTTCCCCGTGCCCTGTTTACTGGGGGATGACACCCCTGGAAAGCATGGAGCGCATCGAGAAAGAAGTCTTAAATGAATATCCGCTTGGGGTAATAAAAGAGATCATAGAGGATAACGTATAGAGTGTTATATGAAGAAACCTAACGAATCGATTATATGCGCGGGGTTTGGAGGCCAAGGAATCATGGTTCTTGGGAGAGTCCTGGCGAATGCCGGGATGAAAAAAGGATACAATGTGACATGGATGCCTTCATACGGGGCTGAAGTCCGCGGCGGGACGGCGCATTCCATGGTCAAGATGAGTGATAAAAGAATAGCAAGCCCGTTAGTCCCCGCCCCGGATACAGCTTTTATAATGAGCGGGCCCTCGTTGGACAAGTTTGAGAAGAAAATCAAAAAAGGTGGAATGATGATACTGAATACTTCCATGGTCAAGCGTAAGGTGCGGAGAAAAGACCTTGATGTTACAAAAGCGCCTTTGACCGGTGAGGCCATAAAACTCGGCAACGTGAAGGTCGCGAACATGATAGCCATAGGTATTTACGTTGCGAAAAAAAAGATATTCGACAGGGACCTGCTCTTCAAGGTAATAGAGAAGATGGCGATGGGGCATGAAGAGCTAATATTGATAAATATCAAAGCGCTGGAAAAAGGCATAGAGATAGCAAGCAATCTTGCGTAGGAGCGGCCTCTGGCCGCGAATTACAGGAGATACACATGGTTATAGTTCGATTTGCTCCAAGCCCGACCGGATTTTTGCACTTAGGGAGCGCCAGGACCGCGCTTTTCAACTGGCTCTATGCAAGGAATATGGGCGGAAAGTTCCTATTGCGTATCGAAGATACCGACAAGGCGAGATCCGAGGAAAAATACCTCAGGGAGATTCTTGAAGACCTGAAGTGGATGGGGCTTGACTGGGACGGAGAGCCGATATACCAGAGCCAGAGGTTTGAGGTATACAGGGAAAAGGCAGAAGAGATCCTCGCCAAGGGAAAGGCCTACAAGGAGGGTGAGGCGATTATATTTAAGGTAGAAAGCGGTCGCGTTATCGAAGTGGATGATATGATCCACGGCAAGATAACCTTCAATACCGACGAGATCAAGGATCAGGTCATGATAAAGTCGAACGGTTCCCCCGCGTATAATTTCTGCTGTGTCGTCGACGATGCTTACCTCAAGATAACCCACATAATAAGGGGAGATGATCATATTTCCAATACGCCGAAACAGATCCTTTTTTATGAGGCGATGGGACTTACTCCGCCGCGTTTTGCGCACATGCCTCTTATGATGGGAACGGACGGAGCGAAGCTTTCCAAAAGGCACGGCGGGGTCTCCGTCGAGGAATACAGAAAGGAAGGATTTCTCCCTGAAGCTCTGGCAAACTATCTTATACTTCTCGGATGGTCTCCCGGCGAAGACAGGGAAGTGATATCTCTGGAAGAAGCCGTAAAGATCTTTAAGCTTGAGGACATAAAGGACGTCCAGGCGATGTTCGACGTCCAGAAGCTCAGGTGGCTTGACGGTGAGTATATAATGGCCTCAAGCACGGAGAGACTCTTGCCGCTTATCAAGGATCAACTTTCCTCGGCCGGAATAGATACTTCCGGAGTGACCGATGAGTACATCGGGAAGATCATAGATCTCTACAAGATCAGGATGAAGACCTTGAGCGAATTTATGGAACTGGCCGATTGTTTCTTTAAGGACGATTTTACGGTAGATGAGAAATCGAAAGCGAAATACCTGGACAAGGGAGAGAATAAAGAAAACGTCAAAATTTTCGCCGAGAAGCTTGAAGAAATTGAAGATTTTTCGCATGAAAAAATAGAAAAATTGTGCCGCGACATTTCCGAAGAAAGAAAACTCAAGGCCGCTGAGATAATCCATCCTACCCGCGTGGCGATAAGTGGAAAGACGAAGGGGGCGGGGCTTTTTGAAATGATGGAAGTGTTGGGGAAAAAGAAAGTGCTCGAAAGAATGAGGAAAGCAGCTGGTTGATTTGTTTCTACCGGGGACGCTCAATTCTCTCCAGCGGAGAATCGAGCTCAAAAATGTCCTCACGATTTCTCAGCCCTTCGGGCTTCGAAAACCAAGCTCGTTCGGACATTTAATGCCCCGTACGAAACAAATCAACCAGCTATTGTTAAATCATCCAGCACTTTTCTTTTTCAGGAGTAGCGTATGGGTAAAGCTGCGAATTTTATAACGGAAATAATCGGCAAAGACTTAAAGGCCGGTAAATACGAAGGCCGGGTCTATACTCGCTTCCCTCCTGAACCGAACGGTTACCTCCATATTGGCCACGCCAAATCGATATTCCTCAATTACGGCATAGCCAAAGCTTACAACGGCAAATTCAACCTCAGATTTGATGATACTAACCCCTGCAAGGAAGAGCAGGAATACGTTGACTCTATTGTTGAGGATGTTAAATGGCTGGGCGCGGACTGGCAGGATAGGCTCTTTTACGCTTCCGACTATTTTGAACAGATGTATGAGTATGCAGTCCAGCTCATCAAGAAAGGGAAAGCGTTTGTCTGCGACCAGAAGCTTGAAGAGGTCAGAGAATATCGGGGAACGATCACCGAACCGGGAAAGGAAAGTCCTTACCGCAACCGTTCGCCCGAAGAGACTCTGGACCTGTTCGAACGCATGCGTAAAGGGGAATTTCCTGACGGCGCGAAAACATTACGCGCAAAAATTGATATGGCGCACCCGAATCTTTTAATGCGCGATCCTGTCATATATCGTATATTGCACTCCGAACACCATCGTACAGGAAGCGACTGGTGCATTTACCCGATGTACGACTGGGCGCACGGGCTGGAAGATTCCATAGAAAGAATCACTCATTCTATTTGTACGTTAGAGTTTGAAACGCACCGCCAGCTGTATGACTGGTTCTTGGACGAACTGGAAGCTTATCATCCGAAGCAGATAGAGTTTGCCAGGTTGAACTTGAGCCATACAATTTTGAGCAAACGAAAGCTTCTGGAGCTTGTGGAAGAAGGGCATGTGAACGGCTGGGACGATCCGCGTATGCCCACAATATCGGGCTTAAGAAGACGCGGCTACACGCCTGAATCGATCGGGAATTTCTGCGAACGTATCGGTGTTGCGAAGTTTAACAGCATCGTTGACATGGTCGTTCTTGAAAATAGCATTCGCGAGGAATTAAACAAAACGGCCCCGCGTGTCATGGCAGTTTTAAGACCGCTTAAGGTGGTGATCGTCAACTATCCGGAAGATAAAGAGGAAGAACTGGATGCCGTCAATAATCCGGAAGACCCGGGCATGGGGACAAGGAAAGTCCCGTTTTCGCGCGAGCTGTATATTGAAAGGGACGATTTCCGCGAAGAGCCGCCAAAGAAATTCTTCCGTCTGGCCCCCGGGCGAGAAGTGCGCCTTCGTTACGCGTATTTTATTACCTGTACAAATGTAGTAAAAGGCGAAAAAACCGGTGAGATTTTAGAACTTCACTGCACGTATGATCCGGAGACACGGGGCGGGGATGCCCCTGACGGCAGGAAAGTCAAAGGGACGCTGCACTGGGTTTCGGCAAAGCATGCGCTTGAAGCCGAAGTCCGCCTGTACGATAATCTCTTTATGAGGCGAGATCCCAACGAAGCCGAAGAGAGCAAGGACTATAAATCGAACCTTAATCCCAATTCTCTGGAGGTTTTGACATCGTGTCGCGTCGAGCCGAGCCTAAAAGGCGTT
>JBHIBX010000043.1:0-8374 GCA_046759285.1 Candidatus Omnitrophota bacterium | reverse complement strand
GGCGAGGCTGTCCATGAGACAATAGATTATCTCAACTCAAATGGCGAAAAGCTTGGTCTTTTGAAGGTAAGACTTTACTGTCCGTTCGACACAAAAGCTTTTGTAAGCGCTCTGCCGAAGACGATCAAGGCAATCGCAGTTCTCGACAGGACAAAAGAGCCGGGAAGTCTCGGCGAGCCTCTATATGAGGATGTGCGCACAGCCATAGGTGAAGCCCTCGAAGATGGGAGCGCTCCCTTTAAAGGATATCCCAAGATAGTCGGCGGTCGTTACGGGCTTGGTTCTGCAGAATTCACGCCAGCCATGATCAACGGTGTCTTTGATAATCTTGCTGCGAAAAAACCGAAAAACCATTTTACTATTGGCATCAACGATGATGTCACCCACACCAGCCTGGATTATGATCCTTCGTTCAGCACAGAAAGCGAAGATGTGCACAGGGCCATGTTCTATGGTCTCGGTGCTGACGGCACTGTGGGAGCGAATAAAAACTCCATCAAGATCATCGCTGAAGAGACCGACTACAACACTCAAGGGTATTTCGTTTACGATTCGAAAAAAGCAGGGGCTGTTACTATTTCGCACCTGCGTTTCGGCAAAAAGCCCATAAGAAGCCCTTATCTTATAACTAAAGCCAGTTTCATAGCGTGTCACAACTGGTCTTTTCTGGAAAAATATGACATGCTGAAAAATGTCGTCGAAGGGGGAACATTCCTGCTTACTTCCGTGTACGGTAAGAACGAAGTGTGGGATAAGCTTCCTCCGAAGGTGCAGAAGCAGATCGTTGAAAAGAAACTGAAGTTTTATGTCATCGATGCCGTAAAGATAGCCGGGGATGTGGGTCTAGGGCCGCGAATCAACACTATTATGCAGACTGCTTTCTTTAAGATATCCAATGTTATTGATGAGAAAGTGGCAGTTGACGCTATTGAGGAAGCGGTAAAGAAAACCTATGGCTCGAAAGGCGAAAGAGTTGTTGAAATGAATATTCGAGCTATTGACGAGGCACTGACAAGCGTTGAGGAAGTCAAAGTTCCGGATAAGTTTACCGGGAAAGTCGTGGAAAAGCCGGTAGTTCCTGAAGAGGCTCCCGAATTCGTGAGAGAGACCACTTCGAAGATGATCCGCGGCGAGGGCGAGACTATAAAGGTCTCGGAAATGCCTGCTGATGGAACGTGGCCGACCGGAACGACTCAGTTTGAGAAACGTAATATAGGAATCACTATCCCGACCTGGAATACTGAGACATGTATCCAGTGCGGAAAGTGTTCTCTGATTTGTCCGCATGCCACCATCAGGGCAAAGATCTACAAGGAAGAGCTTCTGAAAGATGCCCCGGAGACGTTTAAGCATACTGCTCCCAAGCCTCCGGCCGGGCTTGAGGGTTATGTGTATACCCTTCAAGTGGCTCCTGAAGATTGTGTTGGTTGCGGGATATGTGTTGAGTACTGTCCGATGAAAGCGAAAGAGGCGATAAAGATGGTGCCTCAGGAACCGCTCAGGGAGCAGGAAAGGGAGAATTACAAGTTTTTCCTCAGCCTTCCGGAACCCGACTCAAAACTATATAAGCGTAACATGATGAAGGGCATACAGTTTATAAGGCCGCTTTTCGAGTATTCGAGCGCTTGTGCCGGTTGCGGCGAAACAGCCTATGTAAAACTCCTGACCCAGCTTTTTGGCGATAGGACGATCATAGCGAATGCGACCGGGTGTTCGTCCATTTATGGCGGAAATCTTCCTACAACGCCGTATTGTAAGCGTGAGGATGGGCGCGGTCCGACATGGAACAATTCTCTCTTTGAAGATACGGCCGAGATCGCTTACGGTATGCGTCTTACCGCCGATAAATCCACTGAGTTTGCCGGAGAACTGGCGGACAGGATTATCGAGACCGGAAAGTGCGCTCCAGAGATTAATGAGCTTTTAAAAGAGATCAAGGCTGCGGATCAGTCTTCGCAGGATGGGATCGAACTCCAAAGGATGCGAGTAGATAAGCTTAAAGAGGCTCTTAAGAAATGCGACTGTCCTGATTGCAGAGAGCTCCTATCGATCGTGGATTATTTTGTACAGAGATCCGTATGGGGCGTAGGCGGCGACGGATGGGCGTATGATATCGGTTACGGCGGACTAGACCACGTTCTTGCCGCCGGCAAAAATGTAAATCTTCTGGTTCTTGATACCGAGGTTTATTCCAATACCGGAGGCCAGGCCTCCAAATCGACCCCCATGGGTGCCGTGGCCAGGTTCGCGGCAAGCGGAAAACCCATCAGCAAGAAGGACCTGGGCTTCATGGTGATGAGCTATGGATACGTCTACGTGGCAAATGTGGCAATAGGCGCTGATCCCGTGCAAACAATAAAAGCCTTTATCGAAGCCGAAGCATATGATGGGCCGTCGATCATTATTGCTTATTCGCAGTGCATAGCCCATGGCTATAACCTTATTAACGGTTACGAGGAACAGAAAAAAGCTGTAGCTGCTGGTCACTGGCCTTTGTACAGATATAATCCGGATCTTTGTGTTGAAGAGAAGAATCCCCTTCAGCTTGACAGTAAGGCGCCGAGCATAAAGCTCGAAGATTACATCTATAATGAAAACCGGTACAGAGTTCTTCAGAAGTCTGATCCCGAAAGAGCAAAGGTCCTTCTTGACAAGGCGCAGAAAATAGTGCGGGATCACTATGACCTCTACGAATATCTTTCCAAGAGGGAGTACTGCAAAAAAGAAGAAGAGAAGAAGCAGGAAGCAGAGCAGCAATAACATGATACTACAGGCGTGAGCCTGTAGAGATTTCCGATGAAGAAGAAACCCACCCTGCACATTGGCTGTTCCGGCTGGAACTATAATCACTGGAAAGGCCTTTTTTATCCTAAAGAAAGTTCCCCGTCTGCATGGTTTAAAGAATACTCTTCCGTTTTTTCCACAGTTGAAATAAACAATACCTTCTATCAGCTCCCAGACAAGTCTACCTTCAAGAAGTGGGACAAACAGGCGCCCCCTCGATTTATTTACGCGGTAAAAGCCAACAGATTCATCACTCACATGAAGAAGCTTAAAGAGCCAAAGAAACCGGTCGAGCGTTTTTTGAACCACGTGCGTCTTCTCAAAAGCCATCTTGGTCCGGTACTCTTTCAGCTTCCGCCGCACTGGAAAGTCAATATAGAAAGGCTCGACAGTTTTACGGACATTCTGCCGAAAGGTCTCCAGTACGTTTTCGAATTCAGGGAAAAATCCTGGTATAACGAAGATGTTTACAATCTGCTTAGCTCAAAACGCATGTCAATATGTCTTCATGATATGAAGGGGTCAGAGTCACCGGACTTGCTTGGAGGTCCTATTTGCTACATACGTTTTCATGGGTCTAGTGAATTATATGGGGGAAAATATCGAATAAGCACTCTCCGCAAGAGGGCTAAGCTTATAAAGGAAGCTCTGGCTGAAGGCAAAGACGTATATGCATATTTTAATAATGACGCGGAAGCTAACGCGCCGCGCGACGCGCTGCGCCTGTCTAACCAGGTCAGAAAGCGATGATTACGACGAAGCCAAACTGGATCCGGGGAAAAGTTTCGTGGGAAGAAGACTTCGAAAAAGTTCGCAAGCTTCTGGACGAACTAAAACTGAATAGTGTCTGCGTGTCCGCTGCCTGCCCTAACAGGGGGGAATGCTGGCAAGCGCGGCACGTTACTTTTATGATACTCGGAAAAATCTGCACAAGGGGATGCAGTTTTTGCAATATTACCGGAGGTTCTCCCGAAGAGCCCGATCCAAACGAGCCTGAAAATATAGCTGAGGCGGTCAAAAAACTGGGAGTAAAATATGTTGTTATCACTTCCGTAACGAGGGACGATCTTTTTGACAAAGGAGCAGGGCAATTCATAAAAACGATCTGGGCTATTAAGAAAAACGTTCCGGAGGCTCTGGTCGAGGTTTTAATCCCCGATTTTGGTGCGAACGAAATGCTTCTAAGCGAAATGATTTTTTCCGGCGCGGATGTAATAGGCCACAACATCGAGATGCCGGAAGCTCTTTATGCAGATGTGAGGCCGAAAGCCTATTATGCCAGGTCCCTCGAGGTCCTCAGTATCTTAAAAAGGAGGTCATCAGGCACTCCCATCAAGTCCTCGATCATTATTGGCCTGGGAGAGAAGGAAGACGACATCTTCCGGACCCTGGAGGACCTAAAAGACACCGGCGTGGACATAGTGTATATAGGACAGTACTTGAGCCCTTCAAGGGATCATTGGCCCGTTAAAAAATATTACGGCCCCAGCGAATTCCATTCCCTGCGAAAAAAAGCCAGGGAAATGGGCTTCAAGGTGGTTCTTTCCGGCCCCATGGTCAGAAGTTCTTACCGTGCCTACGAATCCTACCTTGCCTGTCTGTAAGTTAGCTTACATTATCTTGACAAGACGCTTATATAATCTATATAATGAGCCAATGGATAATCATAATCTGAAAAATACCCCCCTTTACAACAAGCACGTTGAGGCCGGGGCAAAGATGGTCCCTTTTTCGGGATGGAATATGCCCGTTCAATATACCGGCATAATCGAAGAACATGTCCACACCAGGTCCAAGGCAGGCCTCTTCGACATATGTCATATGGGGGAATTTTTCATCAAAGGCCCTACTGCTGAAAGGGATCTGAACAACCTGGTGACGTGCCGGATAGACGATATGGTTGTCGGAAAGTGCAGGTATGGCTTCTTGCTCAAAGACAACGGCGGGATAATAGATGATCTCATCATTTTCAAGACTTCGGAAGACGAATATATGCTGGTGGTCAACGCAGGGACGGTGGAAAAAGACAAATCCTGGATAGAGACCAACATCTGTCCGAGGACTGAATTTTACGATGGATCCGCAAAAACAGCCAAGCTGGATATTCAGGGCCCTTTATCTGCTGAAATAATGTCCGAAATAATAGGGCGAGAGGCAGCCAGCGGAATAAAGCGGTATTATTTTATTCAAACCGAGATAGACGGTGTAAAAACGATAATCAGCCGCACGGGATACACGGGGGAACTCGGGTATGAGCTTTTTTTTCCGGCTGAATCGGCGGAAAAATTGTGGGACATGATGCTCGGGTTTGAGGACGTAAGGCCTGTGGGCCTGGGAGCCCGCGATACGCTTCGCCTTGAGATGGGGTATTCGCTTTATGGCAACGATATAGACGAAGAGCATACGCCGCTTGAAGCGCACCTTGGTAAGTTTGTGTACATGGAGAAGGATTTTATCGGCAAAGAAGCGCTTCTTGAGCAGAGGGAAAAGGGGATTAAACATCTTTTGACCGGTTTTGTGTGCGATGGCAGGAGAAGCGCGAGACGTGACTTTGAAGTTATAGCCGGAGAGAAAAAAATAGGAAAGGTAACCAGCGCCGCTTTTTCACCGTGTATGAAGAAGGGCATAGGCCTTTGCTACATGGAAAAAGAGTTTGTTATTGAGAACGATGAGATTGCGCTTACTGATGGAAAAGTAGAAGTCGACGCGTATATCAAAAAAATACCTGTATATCGAAGGAGGGCAGTATGATTCCGCAGGACCTTAAGTACACTAAAGATCACGAATGGGTAAGGATAGAAGGAGACAAAGCCGTTTTCGGCATAACAGATTACGCGCAGTCACAGCTCGGCGATATGACGTTTGTCGAGCTTCCGGAAAAGGACCGTGAGGTCAAAAGGTCTGAAAGTTTCGCAGTCATCGAATCCGTGAAAGCCGCCAGCGATGTTTACGCGCCCCTTTCAGGCAACATTACGGAAGTGAATGCCTCTCTTGAAGATAAGCCAGAGATCATAAACCAGTCTCCGTATGGAGAAGGATGGATCTGTCGTATCAAGATATCTGACGCGGCTGAACAGGACAACCTTATGGATGCGGCATCTTACGCAAAATATCTGGAGGAATCCGAGAAGTGAGTTACGTTTCAAACACTGAAAAAGACCGGAAGAACATGCTTAAGGCAGCCGGGATCAAGTCCGGAAACATGGAAGAACTTTTTAAAAGCATTCCTGACGAGTTAAGAGCGCGGTCCTTTGATCTGCCTTCCGGCAAGTCGGAATACGAGGTCGTCGAATACCTTAAAAGTCTGGCCAGGAAGAACGCTACAAACACGTCTACGTTTGTAGGCGGCGGATTTTATGATCATTACATTCCGGCTGCTGTTGACGCTGTTGTCTCGCGTTCCGAGTTTTACACCGCCTACACGCCTTATCAGCCTGAAGCTTCCCAGGGCACACTGCAGGCGATATACGAGTATCAGAGCTGTATCTGCCGTTTAACAGAGATGGAAGTGTCGAACGCTTCTCTTTATGACGGCGGCACAGCCCTCTACGAGGCGGCCATGATGGCGATACGCATTACCGGAAGGAACAAGATCATAATGGACGGAGGCGTGAGCCCGATATACCGTAAGATGATGTACTGCTATACCAGCAACCTTTCCATTGATTTCGTCGATATACCCGTGACTCGCGGACCTGACTATAGAGAGGAGATATATAAATATATTGACGATAAGACAGCGGCTGTTATTCTTCAAAATCCTAATTTTTTCGGAACAATAGACGACCACAGCGACATTGCCGAAAAATGCCATAAGCTGGGAATTCTCGTTATTGAAAGTGTATACCCCGTATCTCTTGGTATTTTAAAGACCCCACGCGAGATGGGAGCGGATATAGTGACCGGCGAAGGTCAAAGCCTGGGAATACCGCTTTCGTTCGGGGGCCCTTACCTGGGTTTTATGGCAACGAAGAAAGAATTTGTCCGTAAAATGCCGGGGAGGATCGCCGGGGCAACGGTTGATGCCGAAGGACGCAGAGGCTTTGTCCTTACGCTGCAGACCAGGGAACAGCACATACGCCGTGAAAAAGCTACTTCAAATATATGCTCTAATGAGGCGCTTTGCGCACTGCGCGCGCTTGTTTACATGACCCTGGTAGGCAAAGAGGGCCTGAAAGAAGTGGCGCAGCTGTGCCTGGATAAAACCGAATATACCAAGCAAAAACTGGAAGAGGTCAAAGGCGTTGAAGTAAAGAGAGAATGGCCCACCTTCAATGAATTCGTTATAAAACTTCCTGAAGATCCGAACGAAATAATCGGCAAATTGATAAACAAAGGCATAGCCGCGGGGTTCCCCCTTGGCAGATATTATAAAGAAATGGCCAATGATATGCTCATAGCGGTTACAGAGAAAAGGACCAGGCAAGAGATAGACGCATTTGCTGGCGCGATGGAGGATGCTCTATGGAGTTGATTTTCGAGAAGTCAAAAGAGGGGAGAAGAGGAGTAAAACTGCCTTCAAGCGATGTTCCGGCGCAGGTGGAAGTCCCTTCCAAGTTCAGAAGAAAAAAGGATGCAACGCTTCCGAGCGCTTCTGAACCGGATGCGGTAAGGCATTTTACCAATTTATCCAAGATGAACTTCTCTATAGATTCGAATTTTTATCCTCTTGGTTCATGCACGATGAAATATAACCCGAAGTTCACCGAAAAAATAGCGGACCTGGAAGAGTTTGCTTCGCTCCATCCTCTCCAACCGCAGCTCGTAAAAGGCAACACGCTGACGCAGGGCGCTCTGGAGGTTATCTATAATTTGGAAGAACTTTTATGCGAGATCACCGGCATGGACGCTTATACTTCTCAGCCAATGGCTGGCGCGCACGGCGAACTTACCGGGATAATGCTTATTGCTGCTTATCATAAGCATAACGGGAACAGGAAGAAGTTCATTATCATCCCTGATTCGGGACATGGAACCAATCCTGCCAGTGCGGCGATCGCGGGATATACGGTAAAAACAATACGGTCGGACGAGAACGGTGTGATGAGCCTGAAAGAATTTAAAGAAGCGTTAAATGACGACCTTGCGGCTGTTATGCTGACCTGTCCGAATACGGTGGGGCTGTTCAATCCCCACATAAAGGAGATCACCGATCTTACGCATGAAGCAGGGGGATTTGTGTACTATGATGGCGCGAACTTAAACGCTATCATGGGAAAGGCGCGTCCCGGGGATCTCGGTTTCGACGTGGTACATCTTAATCTTCACAAGACTTTTGGCACACCTCACGGCGGAGGCGGTCCGGGGGCGGGACCTGTTGGGGTCAAAAAAGAACTCATCCCGTTTTTGCCTATTTCCCGTGTCGTTAAAAAAGACGACGGCACCTTTGCGCTAGATTATGATGAGCCCCTTTCCATAGGCTATATAGCCCAGTTTTACGGAAACTTTGCTGTCATGCTCAAAGCCTACGCGTATATCTTGCTGCTTGGCAAGGAGGGCCTTATTGAAGCGAGCGAAGACACGGTTTTAAACGCCAATTATCTTAAAGAAAAACTCAAGGATTATTATGACATTCCATATGACGATCTTT
>JBHIBX010000042.1:0-8387 GCA_046759285.1 Candidatus Omnitrophota bacterium | reverse complement strand
AGGCCCCAAAACTGAGGGGTAACTACGGCGAAACCGTCCTGGAAGAGATGTTGGAGCGGATCCTTCCCAACAAGGCCATGTGGGAAAGGCAATATCCGATAGAAGGCGGGGAGAAGGTGGACGCGGTCGTGAAATACAAGGACGTGGTCGTGCCCATCGACTCTAAATTCCCGAAGGAAGACTACCAGAAATACATTTCCGCAAGAGAAGCCGGCGAAAAGAAAGAGCATTGGGCAAATTACGAAAAGGCGCTTAAGACGCAGATAAACTCTATAAAGGAAAAGTACGTTAAGCCCGAAAAGGGGACCACGGAGTTCGCCCTGCTTTTTATTCCGTCTGAATCGATATACTATGAGACCATAGCCGAGAAGAATTACCTGGGTGACCCGTGCCAGATCTACGAATACGCCACAGACAGGAGGGTAATACCCGTCAGCCCCAATACGTTTTACGCTTTTCTGCAGGTTGTGATGCTCGGCATACGGAACATCGAGATCGCGAAGGAGGCCAGGAAGCTGCAGGAGTCACTTTCCAGGGTGGAGAAGGATTTTGGACTTTTTTATAAAAAATTCGAACTTATAGGAAAATCCCTCGAAAGCGCCTCGAAGGCCTACGAAACGGGAGAAGGCCACGTGCAGCGATTCAAGAAAAACCTCGACTCCACACTGAAGCTCGATGAGCATTTTCAGATAGAAGTGGAGGGCGAATCCTTCATTGAGGACAAGACCGAAGGTGCCTGATCCGTCTTCATCCGGAGATATTTATGCGCAAGAAAGCAATGTTGTGGGAAAAGCTGGACGGAAACAGGGTCCATTGTTATCTTTGCGCCCATCACTGCAAGATCGAGGATAGAAGTTTCGGTTTCTGCGGAATGAGGGAGAACATAGGCGGCGAGCTTTATACCTACGCCTATGGAGAGGTCATAGCCAGTCACGTCGATCCGATCGAAAAAAAACCGCTTTACCACTTCCTGCCCGGGTCCTACGCCTATTCGATCGCCACGATTGGCTGCAACTTTCATTGTCCGTTCTGCCAGAACTGGACAATTTCCCAGGTCTCGGCAAGAGACGGGGGGATTGAGGGTTACGAGCTGAAGCCGGATGAAATTGTCAGGGAGGCCCTGCGGAATGATTGCAGCAGCATTTCATATACATATACCGAACCCACGATATTTTTTGAATACGCATACGATACGGCAAAGATAGCGAAAGAAAAAGGCCTGTATAACACTTTCGTGACGAATGGCTATATGACCAGGGAGGCGATAGACACGATCAAGCCCTACCTGGATGCCGCGAACATCGACCTTAAATACTTCAGGGACGAGTCGTACAAAAAGATATGCAAGGGCAGTCTCCAGCCTGTTTTGGATTCTATCCGCAACATGAAGGATGCAGGGATATGGGTGGAAGTCACCACCCTTGTCATCCCCGATCAAAACGATTCTGACGAGGAGCTGCGCGATATAGCTTCATTTATAGCCGAGACGGGAAAGGGGACCCCGTGGCATATTTCGAGGTTCCACCCCGATTATAAATTCACGGAAAGCATCCCGACGCCGATCGAGACACTCGAACGGGCCATGAGCATAGGCAAAGAAGAAGGGCTGAAGTATATCTACCTCGGGAACGTTCTCACTGGCGGAGAGACCGTTTGCCCGGGCTGCGGAAAGGTCCTTATGGAAAGAGCAGGGTTCACCGCGGGCCCGTCCAGGAATTTTAAGGACGGAAAATGCGCCAAGTGCGGGACGTCCATTGAGGGTGTATGGAAGTAGCTTAAAAAAGGAGAAAGGCTTGAAAAAACTGGCAATTGTCATTCTTGTATTTTTGGTCATCGCTATCGGTATTGTCTATTATTTTCGCCACGAGATCTTCCAGTATTCCGCCGAGGCGCTGATTCAGAAAAATCTCCCGCCTTTTGTTACGGTAGAGGGGATCGTCTTTGATCTGAAAGAAGGACTTTTAGAGGTAAAAGGCTTTGGTGTAAAAAATCCGAGAGGGTACAAAAATAAATATCTGGCAAAAATAAGATCTATCACTTGCCGGTATAAGATGAAAGGGAAAAATATTCTGGACGGTATAGAAGTTACAGAAGTAGTGGCCCGCAGCCCCCTCGTCAACATCGAACGCTTGCCGGACGGACGTTTTAATATCAACGAAATGGATAAGGTAATGGGCCAGACAGGCAAGCCGGCCGTTAAACCTGCAAAAAAGGAGACACGTGCCCCTATCGGGAGACCCTCTTTAAAAAAGCACATATCGGACATCATCAAGCTAACAGACACTATCAACCTTAAAGACGGAAAAGTCATATTTACTGATGAGATGGTCCGGCCTTCGCCTTATGTACTGACATTCGGGGATATAAACGGAGATATTGTTTTGGATCTTTCCAGGGATTACTCAAGCGTTAATTCGATGTCAAGCCGGGGCGGTGGCGTTATTAATAGGGACCCGTCCCAGCGCGTTGACTGGGCCATTTCGCTTGATCCCAGAAAGGAACGTCTCACGATGTCGAACAGGTACGAAGTGAATAATGTGAATATCCTGCTCTTTAAGCCCTATTATGACAGGTACTCGCCAATAGACATCAAGCAGGGCAGGTTTTCAGGCACTCTTGTCTTTGATTTCAATAACGGTAACATAGGCTCGATGAATACGCTGAGGTTGAGGGGCTTAAAGTTCGCGGTCAGGAAGGATGCTACCGGGGCAGGCTTTTGGGAAGCGTCGATACCTGAGATCATCGAATATTTAAGGACTTCATCCGGAGAGATCGTTTTCGATTTCAAGATAAAAGGCGACATGAATAACCCGAAATTTCTTCCCGGACCGCATCTTAAACAGGCCATACAGATGAAGGTGGTTGACACGGTGATCGATGCTCTTGCTCCGAAGGAAGAAGGGCAGGGGGCGCCTTCCGGGAAAACTGACACGGAAAAGGTTGTGGACGTGTTACAAGAACTGCTTAAAAGGTAGGAAGGGGGCTTGAAAGCGATGAAATTTATCTCGTTGCTGTTTCTTGCGGTGTTCTTTTTTACGAGTAGCGTCTCAGCCCTTGAGCTTCGTAGTGACGCTTTCGAGGACGGAGAGTTTATCCCAGAACGCTATACCTGCAAAGGTGAAGACGTCTCACCCTCTCTAAGTTGGAGCGGGGTGCCGAAAGGAACGAAAAGCTTCGTCCTCATAATGGATGATCCGGATGCCCCTTTCGGAACGTGGATACACTGGGTCATTTACAACATACCCGCGGATACAACCAGCTTTGAAGAAGGCGTGCCGAATGAGCTGGTTTTAGAGGGCGGAATGAAACAGGGCATTAATAGCTGGCGTAGAGCTGGTTACGGCGGGCCCTGTCCTCCTCCCGGTCCGGCGCACAGATATATCTTTAAACTTTACGCGGTAGATACTGTGCCAGATCTTCTGCCGGCGGCTACTAAACGCGCGGTGCTTCAGGCCATACAGGGACATATTCTCGAAATGGCGCAGTTAATCGGACTTTTCAAAAGATGAGGCTTTACGGAAAAAATCCTGTACTTGAACGGATTAGGTCGAATCCGGGATCTATCCGGAAATTGTACCTTCAAAAACGGAAAGATCTCTCGGAGATAGTCCGGGAAGCAAAAAAAGCGTCTCTTACCTTTGAATCGGTCAGTCAGTCCGCACTGCTCCGCATGGGCAAGGATGTCCATGCGCAGGGTGTAATAGCCGTAGTAGATGAGTATAAATATACTCCCTTCTCTGAAGTCCTGTCAGAATGCATTGAATCCGGAGAGGTCCCTGTCTTTCTTGACAGGGTGACGGATCCTCAAAATCTGGGGTCAGTCATACGCAGTCTGGCCTGTATGGGGGGTTTTTCAGTAGTTATTCCGGAGCATGAATCAGCGGATGTCAGTGAGACAGTTTTACGTGTTGCCAACGGCGGGGAAAATTATATTAAAATCGCGAAAGTGACCAATACCGTAAGCGCCCTTAAAAAGGCGAAAGAAAAGGGAGTGCGGATAATCGGAGCCGTGACGGAAGGGGGAAGCGATATTCGCGGGGCGTCTCTTGCTTTTCCTCTGGCGATCGTTATTGGTTCTGAGGGGAAAGGCCTGCGGCCTGGCGTTTTGAGGCTTTTGGATGCCGGCGTGTCCCTGCCGATGCGTGGTGCCTCACTCTCTTTTAATGTAGCGATCGCGACCGCCATTATCTGTTACGAGATAGATTTACGCAGGAGGAGACATGAGCGATAGAAGCATTCTGGATTTTCTCGCGGAAGCGGGTAAGTTGAAACAGATCAAAAGAAGCGGTTGGTGGATGGTCGGCATTCCCATCGAGGAGAGCGTTGCGGAGCACAGTTTCAGGTGCGCTGTAATAGGATATGTCCTTGCGAGAATGGAAAAGGCTGACCCCGGAAAAGTCCTTACCATGACGCTTTTTAATGATCTGCACGAGGCAAGGATAAATGATATGCATAAAGTCGCTGCGAGGTATCTGAACGTTAAAGAAGCTGAAAAGAAAGCGTTCAGTGAGCAGATAGAAAAGCTGGACGAAGTTCTGCGGGAGGACCTCAAAAGCTTGAGGAAGGTTTACGAGGCGCAGGAAACTCCCGAAAGCATTATAGCGCGCGACGCTGATATCCTGGAGTGTTTGATCCAGGCAAAGGAATACAGCGACCTGGGGTTCCGGAACGCCGAAAAATTCTTCAAGAAAGCCCCCGAACACCTGGCGACAGGATCGGCTCAGAGATTATGGAAAGAGGCAAAGAACTGGGACAGTAACGAGTGGTGGGAAAGGCTGGGACAATTCGAGAGATGATGAAAAAAACGAGCAGGATGCAGCTTAAGAACATACGCAAGCTTCTTAAGGAAAAAAAGATCCGCGATTTTGAAAATATATTCGTGGCCGAGGGAGAAAAAATAGTCAGGGACATGCTTCTTAAGGGACATACCCTCGATTCCGTATTTGTCTCAAGCTCTTTTGCTAAAAAGAAGGATGCGAGAAAGCTCCTTCTTGATCTGGACAAAAGAGAGATCCCTGTTTTTGAGGCCGGCGATGCCGAATTTGACAGGCTGTCTTCTTTGCAGCATTCGCAGGGAATACTCTCAGTGGTTAAAAAACCCGCCGGCCCAAAGCGTCCTTATCCTAAAGGGAAAAATGCCCTTGCTGTCTTATGCGACGGCATCCAGGACCCGGGCAATCTCGGGACCATAATAAGAACGTCGGCGGCAATGGGAGCGGATCTGGTAATGCTTTTCGGGGAGTGCGCGGACGTGTTCAACCCCAAAGTTGTCCGGGCTTCAAGCGGGACGATCCTGGACATACCGGTGGTGAAATGCAATGCGGGTGAAGTGGACCGCATGAAGCAGAAAGGATACCAACTTTTAGTCAGCCACCTGGAGAGAAAGAAAGGACAAGACATTACAACGATCAAAAAGATTCCCGCGCGATGCATCGTAGTTTTTGGCAGTGAGGGCAAAGGAGTTTCAAAAAAAATACTCGAAAGGGCGGACAAATTCTTTTATATCCCTATATCCAAAAAAATAGAATCACTTAATGTAACCTCAGCAGCCGCCATAACCCTGTACGCTGTCCGCTATACGCTGAACGCTGGAAAATAGGAGGCTTAAATTGGAGAAACTATGCATGGTATACGTAACAGCCTCAAATAAAGAAGAGGCAGAGAAAATAGGCGAGGAACTTGTGTCACGACGGCTCGCGGCCTGCGTGAACATATTTGATAAAATAAGCTCTTTTTACCGATGGGAAGGTAAGGAAGAGAAAAGCGAAGAGGCCGTGCTTATTATTAAAACGAAAGGGACGCTTCTGGATGAGCTGAAAAGGGCGATCAAAGAACTCCACAGCTATTCCTGTCCGTGCATAGAAGCCCTCCCGGTCGTTGACGCGGATAAGGACTACGAAGACTGGGTTATATCGGAAACAAAATGAACGGATCCAAGTATGCCTTCTAAAGCCCCCCGAATTAAAGTCGATTCCAAAAACAGATTGGTTGTAAGCGGCGGAAAGCTTCCGGAGAAAGTTGTTCTTGACGGCAGGTGGTCGTTGACCGAAGAACATGATCTTAAACTGCATCTTCGTGCGTCCAAATCTGGCTTGTCGGGAAAGACCGTGATCCTTCGCGGTGACATAGAAAAAGTTACGGGAAGCAGCCTTGCTTTCAGGGTGAGGGTTTCCGAAAACATATCGGGCCTTCGAACTGGCTCTATACAGCTTAAGGGAAGATGGCAGGCCGATAGCTATAACAGAATAACTTTCCATGCAGCTAAAAGCAGGGGTAGGTATGATACACTTACCTTTCAAGGCGCTTGGCAGGTAAACGGCAATAATGAACTTATATACCGTTATGTCAAAACATACCTGAAGACAAAAATACGCACTGTAAAGACCCTGACTTTTAAAGGGTATTGGCAGCTGGGCGAACGTCGTATCGTTTACAGGCTGGACCGCGCGGATAATTCTTTTTTCAGCGTAAAAGCCGCCCTCCAGACGCGGAGCCTGATCGCGCGGGAAGGGAAAATAAGATATCAGGTCGGGATAAGATATCAAAGGCGGAAAGTATACAGAAAGGCGAGAGAAACCATTACCATTTTCGGCGTCTGGAAACTCGACAAAGACTTAAAGATCGCTTTTGAGGTAAAATATTCAGGCAGGAAAAAGCAGGAGATGCGGTTTATCGTTGAAAAGCTTGTCGCCAAAGGCAGCACGATAAGCGTTTCTCTGAAAGCCGAAAGTGGGGAGCCCCTCGGTATCCAGGTAAAGTTCACCAAGACGTTCAAAAATGATGCGGAACTCTTTCTATCCTTAAGCAGGTATCCCGATGAGAGTCGTATAATGGG
Organism: Candidatus Omnitrophota bacterium; assembly: GCA_046759285.1. Taxonomy (GTDB): domain Bacteria; phylum Omnitrophota; class Gorgyraeia; order Tantalellales; family Tantalellaceae; genus JBHIBX01. Next base: position 1,552 of record JBHIBX010000042.1, on the reverse strand, counting down.
CGGGGTTACTATTAAATTTTAGGGAGGTAGTCAATGGAGTCATACAGAGAAGAATTATGGTTTAAAACGCCGCACAGGCGGGATTATATCAACATAACGCCAAAGGTAGAAGATGTTGTCAAGAAAAGCGGCATAAAGGAGGGTTTATGCCTGGTAAACGCCATGCACATAACGGCAAGCGTTTATATAAATGACGACGAGTCCGGTCTTATACAGGATTACGATGACTGGCTGGAGGAACTGGCCCCTCATGAGCCGGTGGATCATTACAGGCATAATATCGGCGAAGATAACGGAGACGCCCACCTTAAAAGGCAGATCATGGGACGGGAAGTCGTGGTCGCGATAACCAAGGGGAAGCTGGATTTCGGCCCCTGGGAACAGATATTTTACGGCGAATTTGACGGCCGCCGCCGGAAAAGAGTGCTCATCAAAGTCATCGGCGAATAGCCGAGGGGGCCAATTAGCATTTATTCCTGCATATGGTATACTTTAATGGCAGATCACGCTGCAGGGAAAAATGATGGAAGATATTAACGGATTGTCAAATGATGAACTGCGGGAGCTTATTTTGGAGCAGCTGGACGAGATGGGGATAGCCCCCGGAACCGTGGAAATAAGGGTGATCAAGGGATCAAAAGTAGTTCTTGAGGGTCAGATCGACTCTGACAGAAAGCGGGGAATTATTATACGTGTTGTCCAGGATATGGTCGGAACTGATAACGTTATCGACGAACTTATAGTGGCCGAGGACGAATACGAAGATTTTGGCGCAGAAGAAGCTCACGAAGATTACGAGCTGTATGACGAAGATAACGAATATGTAGGCAGCGAGGATGTTTTTCGCGCGGTTGAGGACGGTGTTCCGTATATACCGCCTACAGAACCACCGTTTCCGGAATCTTATGAAACGCCCGAACGGGGCAAGAAACGAAAGAAGAAGCGGGAACAATGACAGAGAACACTCACGAAGAAGAAAAATTAGAATGGTACTACCGGGGGTGGGTTATAGCCATCGCGATACTCTGTTTTGGTCCGCTGGGGCTCATACCTCTATGGTTCCGGCCCAAAACGAAGATGTACGTGAAAATTTTGGTTTCGGTGATAGTGTTTGCGTTGACTTTCTGGGTGGTTTCGGAGACCGCCGAAATGTACAAAAAGTTGCTGGAATACTACAGGGAATTAGGCGACCTTGTGTGAAAAGATGAAAAGGGGGTTTAGCTTATGTTTGGACTTGGTTTGCCGGAGATATTATTAATACTTGTCATTGCTTTACTTATTTTTGGGGCCGCCAAACTTCCTGAGATCGGAAGGGCCCTGGGGAAAGCTTTAAGCGAGTTTAAAAAGGGAACACAGGAATTTACGGAAGAAAAAGAGAAGAAAGATGACAAAAAAAGCGAATGAGCGCTTTTTACCCCGAAGAAACAAAAAAACTTGATGTAGTAAGTCATCTTGAAGAGCTGCGCAGAAGGATATTGATCTGCTTAGCCGTATTTGGCCTCGCCAGCATTCTTTCATTTACCAAGGGCGAGCTTTTAATGTCAGCTATGCG
>JBHIBX010000041.1:0-8440 GCA_046759285.1 Candidatus Omnitrophota bacterium | reverse complement strand
GATTCCGTTCACATTTGTCCAGGGTTCCACGCGCTTCAGCCTAAGCCGTTATAGCACCGAAAAGGACGTAGATTACATAATTAAAACCCTGCCGCCGATCATAGAGCGCTTAAGAGAGATCTCTCCTTACGGAAAATAACTATATTTTTTTAACCATTGACATACCATAGGGGGGTATGGTATACTTTGATAGGAGGTGAAAAATATGGTAAAGAAAACGACACATGCAGAACAGCTTGTTTTTTTAAGGAGGATAGAGGGCCAGATCCGAGGCATCCAGAAGATGATAGAGGAAGAAAGGTATTGTGTGGATATACTGACACAGCTTCATTCAGTTGCCGGCGCTATATTCCGCGTTGAGGATAAAGTTCTTAAAAAACATCTTGAAGGTTGTGTTGTTCGGACTCTGAGTAAGGGCACGCTCTCATCACGCGAGAAGAAGATCGAGGAAATCGTCGATTTACTGAAAAGGTTCAGGAAAGCTATATAAATAACACTATTAATCCAATATTTTTAATTGCATAATATTAATAATGATGTATAGTTAACTTGAGAAGGATATAACATAAAGGAGCTCACGACCGTGAGGATTTTACGCGTTTTTCTGATTATACCGATAATGCTTATTGTGATAGAAGCGGCCCATCCAGCTCTGCCTGAAGGACAAAGCTTGAATGTTTTAATAGAGGAAGCGATTGAAAACAATCCCGGAGTCCAGGCCGCATATGAAAAGTGGAAAGCGGCTGTCTATAAAATCACTCAAGCTTCAGCTTTCCCCGACCCTATGGCAAAGTATGGCTACTTTTTTGACACCCCAGAAACAAGGGTTGGTCCCCAGGAGCAAAAGGCCGGCATTTCTCAAAAAGTACCCTTTATTCCAAAACTCGGCCTTAAAGCGACTGCCCAGCTAAAAAATGCCAAAATACACAAAGAAAAATATGAAGCAGTAAAACGCGAAATCATAAAAAATACAAAGCTTGTCTATTACGACATTTACTGGGTAGATAAAGCGATACAGATAACGGAAGAAGAAAAGTCCGTACTGGAAAACCTGGAGAAAGTCGCCCAAAGAAAATATGAATCTAACCTAGCGCCCCAGCAGGATGTTATCAAGGCCCAAGTAGAACTTACGGAGCTAATAAATACGCTGTTTATCCTGAGACAGAACCGCCAGAGCCTCGAAGCCCGTATGAACAGCATACTTAATCGGCCTAGAGATTCGGTCATCGAAACCGCAACCGACATTCAGCCAGTCAAGTTTGATTATGGACTTGTTTCCCTGCGCGAAATGGCGCGGGAATCGCGGCAGGAACTTCTGGCCGCGAATTTTGGCGTAGAAAAAGCAAAGTACGAGAAATCCATTGCGACATTTGATTATATCCCGGACATTACGCTGGGCGTTGACTATGTCCAGGTCCAAGAGGGCTACACCAGACAGCGGGAAGACGGCAAGGACGCGTGGATGGGCATGATACAGGTAAATGTCCCGATATGGTTTGATAGATTGGGAGCTAAGCTTAACGAAAAAAAAGCGGCCTTGCAATCAAGCAAGAAGAATTACGAAGACATAAAAAACATAGTTGATTATGAAGTCGAAGACTTGCATTACAAGATTGCTTCTTACTGGGACATTTATTTGCTATATAAAACGGCATTAGTGCCGCAGGCAGAACAATCCTTTGACGCGGCAAGAACGGGATATGAAACCGGTAGAGTTGATTTCCTAAACTGGCTTGATTCTGAACGCATGTTGCTACGAACCAGGTTAGCTTATTACAGGGCGATAGTAGATTATCTAAAATCTGTCGCCCATCTTGAAAGAATCGTAGGACGAGATCTCTAGGGGGAAATACAATGAAGAGAAATATAGTACTTATAGGTGTCATTGTCATTGGAATGATCGTAATAGCCGGAATTGCGTCTAATCTTATCAATAGAGGCAAAGTGCGGCCGGAAGCCGGCATTCGCGAGGAAGCCGCCCAGATCGACTATTATACCTGCGGCATGCACCCGAGCGTAAGGGTTTCGCCGGCAGAATATAAAAAAGGGAAAACAAACTGCCCCATCTGTAACATGAAACTGACTCCTGTTTATAAGGAAAAAAAGAGGGTAACAGTGCAAAGAAAGATACTTTTTTACCGTAACCCCATGAATCCGAAGATTACTTCGAAAGAACCCGCCAAAGATGAAATGGGTATGGATTATATCCCGGTATACGAAGAGACGGAAAGTGATGCGAACTACTATGGATGCGGGATGGAGGGTGAGGAACACGTATTTCTTATGAAAGGAGCAGAGGGCATGGATTGCCCTATATGCGGTATGCCTCTTAAGAAATTATCCAAAGCGGAAGCGGATAAATTGAAGGGAGTAGTTAGTAGGGTCAAGATAGCCGGTGAGCAGGTAGCTCTCTCAGGTGTGGCCACAGAGCCGGTAAGAAGATTGCATCTATATAAAGAAATACGCACAGTGGGCAAAGTGGCTTATGATCCGGAATTAGCCGTAGCTCAGGAGGAGTTTATCTCTGCGTTGGTAGCAAGAGATAAGATACAGGAGGGCAAGATACCGGAAGTTATAAGGAGGGCTGAGAGGCTGGTTGAATCCTCCCGAAGAAAATTACTCCTTTTGGGAATGAGTCATGAGCAGATCAAAGAGATGGAAACTTCAAGAGAGATCCAGGAAAGCCTGATATTACCGGAAGAGAAGATGTGGATCTATGGTGATGTCTATGAATATGAGGTTGGTTGGGTCAAGGTCGGAGGAAGAGTTGTGGTCACTACGGTGAGCTATCCTGGCGAAGAGTTTATAGGGGAGATTACATCCGTGAATCCTGTCTTTGACCCCAGGACCCGCTCGATCCGTTTCAGGGCTGAAGTGGAGAATCCGGATTTGAAATTGAAACCGGAGATGTACGTTGATGCTGTAATCCAGTCTATGTTCACTGGTCCGGAAGGAGAGCATGAGGTATTGGCTATTCCCAAAAACGCTGTCCTGGATACGGGAGTGCGCAGGATCGTGTGGGTTGACAAGGGTAATGGAGAATATGAGGGCAGGGAGATAGTGATCGGACCGGAAGCAACCGGTATAATCGATGAAAAAGAAGCGATATTTTTCCCTGTGATAAGAGGGCTATCCGAAGGAGAACCCGTAGTTACAAAAGCAAACTTCTTGATAGACTCCCAGAGCCAGTTGACAGGCGCAGCGGCCGCGGCCTACGGAGGGGCATTAGGCGAGGAAGAGAAGGCACCCGGAGAGGAAAGCAGGCCGAAAAAGTCGCCCGTGCATCAGCACTGATGAACATGTTGATTCTTACTACGCAGACAGGAGATACAGGTGATAGAAAGAGTCATCGAGGCTAGCTTAAGGAATAGACTCCTGGTTATCGCCATGTTTGCTCTTTTGATAGTCTGGGGGGTTTTTTCCATGCGGGACACTCCCGTTGACGCCATCCCGGACATCGGCGAATTGCAAGTCGTTGTCTACGCCGATTGGCCCGGCAGAAGCCCCAGGGATGTTGAAGACCAGGTCATCTACCCCCTGACCACCCGCCTCTTAGGAACTCCCGGGGTAAAAGTCATCCGCTCCACATCCGCCTTCGGTTTCGGGCTGGTTAATCTTATCTTTAAAGAAGGCACTGACTTTTACTGGGCCAGGACCAGGGTGCTGGAAAGACTTAATTTTGCTTTAAGCGATATTCCTCCGAGTGCTGTGGTAACACTCGGCCCTGACGCCACCGCTGTAGGCCAGATATTCTGGTACACGGTCGAGAATGGCTATTATTGCCCGGAACACCCTCAAAAATCTTTCGATAAACCTGGCACGTGCCCCATAGACGGCATGCCCTTGATCGCGTCTAATTACGATCTAAGCCAATTGCGTTCGATTCAGGACTGGTACGTAAGGTATCAACTTAATGCCGTATATGGCGTCTCAGAAGTCGCCTCCGTAGGAGGATACATAAAACAGTACCAGGTAGACATAGACCCCAACAAGCTCCTGGCTTATGACATAAAGATCACCGACGTCCTTACGGCCGTAAAACGCTCAAATATCGATGTAGGCGCGAAAGTTTTCGAAGAAGGAGGCGCGGAATTCATCATCAGGGGCCTCGGATTTATAAAGAGCGTGAAGGATATAGAAAATATCGTGGTCGGCTCCTTTCAGGGCACTCCCATCTATGTAAAAAGCATAGGAAACGTTATATTGGGCCCGGAATTCAGGAGGGGGGCGTTAGATAGAGAAGGCAAAGAAGTTACCGGTGGAGTTGTGCTTATGCGCTTTGGCGAAAACCCCCTGACCGTGATCAAGGGAATAAAGAAAAAAATAGAGGAGTTAGGAGTGGGCTTGCCACCCGGGGTAAGGGTAAGCCCCTTTTATGACCGAACCGGCCTCATAAAACGCTCCATACGCACGCTTAGCGATGCTCTAACCCAAGAAGTATTAATAACTGTTGTTGTAATAGCTGTGTTTCTGCTTCATTTTGGCGGCAGCGTTATCATATCGATTGTGCTGCCCATAGGTGTTTTAATTTCCTTTATCTTTATGCGGTCATTCAGGGTAGACGCGAACATAATGTCCCTCGGCGGAATCGCTATTGCTATAGGTGTTATGGTTGATTCCGGGTGTGTATTGGTGGAAAATATTTATCGAAGAATAGTTGAGCGTAGAATAGAAAGAAATGTGAAAAGGCTAGACCCGGATGAAAGACTAAGCGTATGCATAGACGCGTCTCAGGAAGTGGGAAAACCGGTTCTCTTCGCGCTAATGACCACCATCATCGGCTTTATCCCTGTTTTCGTTCTGACCGGACAGGCGGGAAAATTGTTCCGGCCTCTGGCATTCACGAAAACCTTTGCCATGGTCGGGGCGGCGATCATAGCCCTTATGCTTTTACCCACACTATCGTACTATCTTCTCAGGGGAAAGTTAAAACTGGCGGAAGAGAACCGGACATCAAGATTTTTGCGGAAGATATATCAGCCCGCTATCCGCTGGTCTTTGGACCATAAAAAGATCATCATGCTGCTTGCTGTCGGCATCTTGATAATCGGTATAATCTTCGCCGGTATGATGAAGCAGGAGTTCATGCCTCCGCTGGACGAAGGGGACCTATTGTTCATGCCCGTGCTTTTGCCGGGAGCTTCTTTGACGCAAGTTATGGAAGTCATGAAAAAACAGGATATTATCATCAAGAAAGAATTTCCCGACGAGGTGGAATGGGTCGTGGGCAAGCTGGGAAGGGCGGAGTCCGCCACAGACCCGGCGCCTGTTATAATGATAGAGACCATAGTGCACCTCAAGAATAAAAAATTCTGGCGAAGAGGCATGACCCGGGAAAAATTGATTGTCCAGATCCAGGAAAAGACGCGCATGCCCGGCGTCAGCCCCATCATGACCCAGCCGATAAGGAACAGGATCGACATGCTTGCCACCGGCATCCAGACCCCGGTAGGCATCAAGGTATTCGGTTCCGATCTCAGGGTAATAGAAGACATCGCCATACAGTTGGAGCAGGTGGTCAGCGGAGTAAAGGGTGCGGTCTCTCCCTACGCGGAGCGTTTCGGCAACAGGCCCTATTTCGAAATAGAGATAGACAGGGAACAGGCCGCCCGCTACGGGGTAAAAATAGGCGATATCCAGGATATCGTCATGACGGCCATAGGCGGGATGAACCTGACCACTACTGTCGAAGGAAGAGAGCGCTACCCCGTCAGGGTAAGATACTTAAGAGAGCTGAGGGACAGCCCCGAGGCCTTGAACAGGATTTTTATACCCACTCCTATGGGAGAGCACATCCCCCTGACTCAGGTCGCCAAACTGAAGAAAGTTCTCGGACCTTCCATGATACAATCGGAGAACACTTTGCCGTACGCGCGCATCTTTGTAAACGTCAACCAGGATATCATAGGGCTGGTGGATTTTGTAAAGCTGGCGCAGAAAGCGGTCGACGAGGAGGTAAAAAGCGGCCGGATCAAATTGCCCCCGGGATATTTTATCGCGTGGTCGGGACAGTTTGAGTCTGAGATGGAATCAAGAAAAAGACTGATCCCGTCTCTCATATTTGCCCTGGCTATAATTTTGATGCTGCTTTACATTGCATTCAAGTCGGCCAGCGGGCTGGTCATTATTTCAACGGGTCTTCCTGTTTCGCTTATGGGAGGAATAATACTTTTATTTCTGTTAAACTATAAATTTTCCACGGCCGTTTGGGTGGGATTTATAGCCCTGTTCGGTGTCGCCACGGATAACGCGGTCGTTCTGGTATCTTGTTTGGACGGCTTATTTAGAACACACAAACCAAACTCAATCAAAGAAATCAGGGAAACGGTAATAAAAGGCGGGCTTTTAAGGATAAGGCCGGCGATGATGACAACAATGACTACAATTATAGCCTTAATGCCTGTTATGTTATCCACAGGAACCGGATCAGAGGTTATGAGACCCATGGCCGCGCCGACTGTAGGCGGCCTGATAACCGCGACTCTTTCTAACCTTATACTGGTTCCCGTGACATACTGTTGGCTCAAAGAGAAGTATCTTATGTCTCAATCCAAGAAGGGAGGATTAACAAAATGAAACTGATAAAAGCTTATGTAAGGACATTTATAGTTCACAACGTGATCGAAGCGATAAAATGTTGTGGCTGTCCCCGTCTAACTGCCATTGACGTAAGAGAAATGGGGGACGAGATCGATCATGCGGATCTTGAGCTTTCAGGAGAGTACGGAAGCACGTATACAACAATGGTTAAGGTCGAAATTGTAAGCACCGATAAATGTGCGAAAAAGATAGCAAATATTATATTAGAAAACGCGCGGACAGGCTATAAAGGTGATGGCATAGTTGTTATCTCGCCGATAGACGATATTATCAGTATCAGGACGGGAGACAGGGGCGAGAAAGTATGTGAATGCAAGCTAGATCATGCAGAATAGCATAGTTTTTAAATCAAACAATATGAAAGATTAAGATGATTGAAAAAATCATAGAGGTTTGTTTAAAAAACAGACTCTTGGTTATCGCCACGTTTATACTGTTGGTTGTCTGGGGCGTTTATGCGATGAACGACACTCCCGTTGATGCCATCCCGGACATCGGAGAGCTCCAGGTCATTGTCTACGCCGATTGGCCCGGCAGAAGCCCCAGGGATGTTGAAGACCAGGTCATCTACCCCCTGACCACCCGCCTCTTAGGAACTCCCGGGGTAAAAGTCATCCGCTCCACATCCGCCTTCGGTTTCGGGCTGGTTAATCTTATCTTTAAAGAAGGCACTGACTTTTACTGGGCCAGGACCAGGGTGCTGGAAAGACTTAATTTTGCTTTAAGCGATATTCCTCCGAGTGCTGTGGTAACACTCGGCCCTGACGCCACCGCTGTAGGCCAGATATTCTGGTACACGGTCGAGAATGGCTATTATTGCCCGGAACACCCTCAAAAATCTTTCGATAAACCTGGCACGTGCCCCATAGACGGCATGCCCTTGATCGCGTCTAATTACGATCTAAGCCAATTGCGTTCGATTCAGGACTGGTACGTAAGGTATCAACTTAATGCCGTATATGGCGTCTCAGAAGTCGCCTCCGTAGGAGGATACATAAAACAGTACCAGGTAGACATAGACCCCAACAAGCTCCTGGCTTATGACATAAAGATCACCGACGTCCTTACGGCCGTAAAACGCTCAAATATCGATGTAGGCGCGAAAGTTTTCGAAGAAGGAGGCGCGGAATTCATCATCAGGGGCCTCGGATTTATAAAGAGCGTGAAGGATATAGAAAATATCGTGGTCGGCTCCTTTCAGGGCACTCCCATCTATGTAAAAAGCATAGGAAACGTTATATTGGGCCCGGAATTCAGGAGGGGGGCGTTAGATAGAGAAGGCAAAGAAGTTACCGGTGGAGTTGTGCTTATGCGCTTTGGCGAAAACCCCCTGACCGTGATCAAGGGAATAAAGAAAAAAATAGAGGAGTTAGGAGTGGGCTTGCCACCGGGGGTAAGAATCGTGCCTTTTTATGACAGGTCAGGCTTAATAAGCCGTTCTATTAATACGCTGCGCGTTACACTGATCCAGGAGATAATTATTACTGTTTTTGTCATCTTGATCTTTTTGCTTCACTTCAGAGGGAGTCTGATCATTTCTATAGTTTTACCGGTAGGCGTGCTCATGGCCTTTATAATGATGCGCTTGTTCAGGGTAGACGCGAACATAATGTCCCTCGGCGGAATCGCTATCGCTATAGGTGTTATGGTTACTGCCGGGTGTATAATCGTGGAAAATATCTACCGAAAAATCGCTGAAAAGCAAATGGATAAAGGTACGCCTGATCTATCACCTGAAGAACGGTTAGAGTCTTGCGTAGTAGGAGCCAATGAAGCGGGAAGGCCAGTTTTCTTCGCGCTAATGACCACCATCATCGGCTTTATCCCTGTTTTCGTTCTG
>JBHIBX010000040.1:0-8503 GCA_046759285.1 Candidatus Omnitrophota bacterium | reverse complement strand
GTCTTGCCCGCTGACCATCCAAGGTTAAAAAGCGTCTTTTCATCAAGAAAGGCGAACACTTCATCCGCCGGAATATTGGAAACGGCCCTTACCCCGTAAAAAGGCGGCAGTGGCACGCTTTCTTTCCGCTTCACTCCACGAGCCGGGGCAAAGACACGTCCCGCCTCTTCTTCGGCCGGCGCGCCTGGTTTTTTCTCCACTTTCTTGAGATATTCGGCCATGGCGTTTTCCCTTGTCTCAGGATTCATCAGCACCTGTATGACCTTAAGTCCAACGAACGCATCTTTGGCGTAAAAAACACCGCCCTTATAAACGCTGCTGTCCTCCAGGTGGGATATTTCTTTTGCGAACTTTTCGGTTACCGGAGAGCCACCGATAATTACCGGGTAGTTTAGGCCGGCTTCATACATCTCCTGGACGCAGGTTTTCATGTGACGCGCGGTGGAAACAAGAAGCGCGCTTAAACCTACCGCATCTACCTTGTTTCGCTTGGCTTCCTCGATGATCTTCTCGACCGGAACCTGTTTTCCCAGGTCTATAACTTCGAATCCGTTATTTTGAAGTATCATCTTGACCAGGTTCTTGCCTATATCATGCACGTCCCCGAAGACAGTCGCAAGAAGCACCTTTCCGCCTTTGCGCGCTGTTTCAGCCGACAAAAACTTATTAAGATATTCTATCGCTTTTCTCGTGACTTCCGCGGATTGAAGAACATAAGGAAGCACCATCTCCCCGGAATCAAGTTTCTCACCCACCTGTCTCATGGCTTCCATGAGCACGTTATTAACAATATCTTCAGCCTTGCAGGACTTAAGCGCTTCTTCCAGAAGCGGAATGATCCCGGCCTTATTGCGGTCGAGGATGCACTTTTTGATCTTTTCCTCGACTGCCATACTGACTTCTTCTTCGACTTCCTCTGCTTTTTTTGGCGCCTTTTTAGAAAAGTAGTCTATAAGTTTCTCGAGGGCGTCCGCCTTCCGGTTAAATATAAGATCTTCGGCGAGAGCCCTTTCATCAGCAGGAATGTCATCATAATTTAAACTTTCGGCAGGATTGACTATAGCCATGTCCAGGCCTGACCGGGTCGCGTGATGCAGAAAAGAAGCATTCAATACCCTTCTGGCTTCCTTTGCGAGGCCAAAGGAAACGTTGCTCACTCCGAGGACCGTCAGCGCCCCGGGAAAACGCTTCTTAAGCTCGGCTATAGCCTTGCACGTGTTTTTGGCCGCGTCGGCGTATTCTTTTTCTCCGGTGCCGAGCGTAAACGTCAAAAGGTCAAAAAGCAGACGATGTTCCTGGAGTCCGTATTTCACAGTAGCGATCTTGTGCAAGCGTTCGGCAATATCAAGTTTACGTTTAACGGTCTTTGCCATACCTTCCTCGTCAATCGCCAGGTTCACAACAAAACTGCCGTGTTCTTTCGCCAGGGCGAAGACCTTTTCCGCTTTCTTTCCGCCGTCTTCAAGATTCACGGAATTTATAAAAGCTGTGCCGGGATACTTCTGAAGGGCGGCTTCTATGACATCGGTGTCCGTCGAATCTATCATGAGGGGCACCTGCACGCTTTCCCCAAGCCTCCCGGTAAGCAGGACAACATCGCGCTTCTCGGTAGACCGCTCTGAAAGTACGGCGCACACGTCGAGCATCTCGGCTCCCCTTCTCTGCTGCTCCTTTCCCAGTTCAACGATCTCGTCAAAATTTTCCTTTAAGAGAAGGTCCTTCATCTTGCGGGATCCTTGAGTATTCACGCGTTCACCGACCTTTACGGGCCGTGAAGCTTCTCTTAAATCGTATCCCTTATAGAAACTCGCGTAATAATAGTTATCCCGCGGTTTTCTTTTCCTTGTCTTGACTTTAGCCAACGCTTCACGGATCTTGCGGATATGCTCCGGACCCGTCCCGCAGCATCCCCCTATGACGTCAACTCCGTAATCGCGAACGAATCTGGCCATTATTTCAGCCATCTCCGCGGGGCCAAGGGGGTAAACCGTTTTTCCTTCGACTTCAACGGGCAGGCCTGCATTAGGAACGCTGGAAATGAACGTCGGTGAGTTCTCGCTTAAATACTTCACGGCCGTTTCCATCTCTACCGGACCCGTGCTGCAATTCATCCCTATGACATCAACTCCAAGATAGCTAAGAGTCGCCATAACAGCTGACACTTCTGTCCCCAGAAGCATCCGTCCGTTATTTGCAAGCGTGCACTGTGCCATCAGCAAAAGGTCTTTGCGGCGCTCTTTAAGGGCTTCTTTAGCGCCGCTCACAGCGGCTTTCATCTCCAGAAGATCCTGCCCGGTCTCGACGAGAAGCGCGTCAGCCCCGCCGTCAATGATGCCCAGCGCCTGATCGTAGAAAACCTTTTTAAGATCGGCATAGTTTACATCACCGAGGACCGCGTCAGAGGATGAAGGAAGTTTCCCGGTAGGCCCCATCGTACCAACAACGTATTTCGGGTTTAAAAATCTTGAATAGCGGTCTGCTACCGAGCGCGCCAGGCTGGCCGAGGCCTTGTTGATCTCATACACCTTATCGGCGAGGCTGTATTCTGCAAGTTTTATGGCGCTGCCCCCGAACGTATTGGTCTCTACCGCATCCGCGCCGGCCTCAAGATAATCAGAGTGGATCTTTCCGACAAGGTCGGGCCTGGTGAGGGTGAGATATTCCATGCATCCGGTCTTCCCGTGAAAATCGGCTTCCGTAAAACCTAATGATCTTGCATAGGTCCCGAAAGCCCCATCCAGGAGAAGCGTGTCTTTCTTCAGTTTATCTTTAAGTGACTTACCCATTAAATTATCTCTATTGCTCCTTTTTTGACCCAGCCGACCTTGCCGTCTGCGCGTTCGATTTTATCCCAATCGGCCTTATCTTTCAACACCCTGACCTTGATGCCTTCATACAGCTTGAAAAACTTAGTCGCTGAATCAAACGGCCCGTACCGTGATTCGACTTGTGGTAAAATTACAACGGCGTCTCTACCGATCCCGCGCACCTTGTGCCAGATGATCAGCGAATTCCAGATTCCTAGAAGAAAAAATAAGAGAACGACTATGAAAATCCTTCGCGCTATGCCTGGACTTTGCACGGCGATCGTCAATAAGATGATCACGAGAATATATATTCCCGTTGTCAGCCATAAAAGTTCATTGATGGTAAAGTTTTCCGAATATAATCTGAGCGGCCTCCAATTCCATATCCCTTTCTTTTCCAGGACTTTGCCGCTGATCTTTGCCCGGGCAAACCTGTAATTGGCCCTCAGGTCGGCGTCCCGCAGAATAAAACGTTCTGCTCTCTCGTAATTAAGTATAGCTTTTCCCAGCGCCCCGCTCCTGAAATACGCGTTTCCAAGATTGTAATATAGCGCACCGCTTTCGTAGCCCGCGGTAATAACCTTATTATACTCGTCTATCGCTTTTAAGTATTCTCCTTTCTCATAATAGTCATTACCCATGTAAAAAAACCGGCCCAGTTTCGAAGCCTCTTCCTGCGCATAGCACGAAACAGCCAGCCCAAAAACAGCTGCACTTATCACTACTATAAAAACCTTTCGTCTCATACTCATAACCTAAAACCTAGAACCTGCTTTTCTCCAAATAGTCTATAACTCTCCTGAGCTTTTCCAGAACTTCTCTGGCTTCCTTCCCATCCACGACACCGGATGCGTATCTTGCCATGTCACACTTAAGGAAAACGTCCCTCAGCATGTCCAGTATATTCTCATCCAATCCCGCCGGTCGGAACCTTTCATCGATTATCTCAAGTGTAACGCTCCCTATGGGAAGGTTAAACTTATTAGCGAGATATTCCTGGAGGGTCCTGAATACAGCATCATAAAATTCCTCAAGTTTGCCTTTGCCCAGGTACGACCTCGCCTTTTTTATGCCCTTTCGCGCTTCTTTGGGGGCTCTTAAAAAACGCGCATAGCCCTTATCGCGCCGTATTTTTTCCTTTTCTCTGTGAACCCCGTAAAAAACCAGAAAAGCCCCCATGGGAATAACCTGCCCGAGCCAGAAAAGCCAATTCTGATAAAGAAAACGGCCCCTGCGGCTAAATCTTCCGGTTTTCTCTTTTATATGAATAATATCTTCGCCAAGCTCTTCCGGAGGATAAAATGCGCGTTCCATCCCCGGGATGGAAATCACCTTTACTGCTTTTTCCTCTTCAGGCCTTTCCAATACCTTTATAGGAATATTGTCTTTCTTTATTGTTTTGTACTCTCCGGTTTTGGGATTCAGGAAACTGAAAGAAATCTCAGGCAAGAAGCTTACTTCATCTGTTTTAGGAATAATAACCTGCTCATATATCTTCTTACCGGTCTTTATACTGACCTGAGGCTCATACGTCTTAAACGCGTCATCCCCTTTTAGTTGAGGAGCTGTCACCGTGTCCAGGCTCCCTTTACCGCTTATGATCATTTGAAGAACAATCGGATCCCCCACCTTAACTTTCCCCGGTTTGGCCTTGGCATCCATGTGAAAATCTCCGACAGCGCCCTGAAAACCTTCCGGCCGCCCTTTTTCGGGAAATGGCAGAATCGTCACAGGTATATCTTTCGACTTCAGCTGCAGGGGATACGTCTGAAACCTTCCTAACATGCTGCTGAAAAAGTCATCATCGAAAATGCTTCTTCTGGACGAAGGCCTCGTCGAAGGCTGCCTTCTCTCAACAACTTCACACTTGATGCGCGCAGGTCCCAGCACATACTCTCCCTCTTTAATGCCGAATATATTTCTTTTAAAAACAAGGGTATCATATCTCATGCCTTTGACTACCGCCATGCTTCTTTGCGGCTCTGCGTATGGTCCCGCGGAAAACCCTTCATGTGAGAACTCCGGATATTCTATGTCCTTGAGCCGTAGATTACTCACGTATAGTTTTATTGTTACGGGAATAATCTCGTTGATATACATTTTCTTCTTTTCGACCTCCATGGCAAGGAATACCCTGTCACCGGAATAAGGAACCGAGGGTTCAGCAGGCTCTGTAGAAACACTGACGCGGCGTGCTTTTCCCGACGGCCTGCGCAATCTCGGCACGGGCGACTCCCTGGCCATAAGAACCACCGGGTTGGCTCTATACACCTCGTCGTTGTACTTTACGGAAAACGGTCCTATTTCAAAATCTCCCTCCTCCAGGGGTATGACAAGATATGAATGTGTGATGGACTGGGAAACCCGGCCATTGATCACTGAGATCTTGGTGGACGGCCCGACATACTTTATCCGCAGCCCGTCTACAGTCGGTATATTAGGGGGAGATATGTTTTTGCTTCCGTAAAAGGTGACATAAAGATATACGGGATTGCCCAATGACACGCTGTCGCGTTCAAGCGTAGCGTCAAGCCTCTCCTCCTGCTGCGCTATGGCAAGACCCACCGCCAGACAACAAAAAAACACGCAGGCTATGAAAATTTTTCCTTTTGAATTTTGATTTTTCATTTTAACTTTTAAATTTTTACTTTCCCTCTACCAGTCCCTTAAAACAGGCGGTCTTCTCGCTTTCTCTGCTTTTCTCTTCTCGGCCCTCACCCGGGCTTCTTCCTCGTCCTGGCCTCTTAGGAGCATTTCGGCATCTTCCTTGTTCATCTCGCCTTCAAATTCTTCCATTGTATCAGGTTTTTGCTCTTTTGGGAATTGTTCCTGCTCTCGCTGCTCCTGCTCTCGCTGCTCCCTCTCTCTTTGCTCCTGCTCTCGTTTTTCCCTCTCTTGCTGTTCTTTTTCACGCTGCTCCCTTTCTTGCTGCTCTTTCTCTTGCTCCCTTTTTTCCTGTTCTTCTTTTTCCTTCTCTTTCTCCTCTTCCTCTTTTTTCTCTTTCTCCTTTTGCTGCTGCTCTTGCTCCTGCTGCTCTTGCTGCTGTTGTTGTTGCTGCTGTTGTTGCTGCTCAAGCTCCTTTATTTTCTTAAGCGTAAACTCATAATTATATTTCGCGTCCATGTCATCGACTGAAAGCTCCATCGCCCTTTTATAATACCCCAACGCTTTTTTATAATTTGCCATGGCTGAAGGCGGGTCCTTCTTCTCCATGGTTTCGCCGATCCGGTATTCGCTGTTTCCCACATTATATACCGTCTTTTCCTCAAGACGTTCTTCACCGCCGGCAAGTGAATTCAAAAACGCCTTGATAGCTTCACCGAACTTTTTTTTGCGGTAAAGCGCCGCGGCCCTGTTATACTGTATCGCCTGGTCGTCCGGTTTTTTTGAAAGCGCGCGGTCGTAATATTCAAGAGCCTTATCGTAGTCCTCTTTCTTGTAAAGCTTATTGGCTTTCCTTGCGTCACCGGAAACCCCCGCCCACGCTACGGCGCTCAGCATAAACGTCATCGTTATGGCGATAATAACTGCCTTATACACTGTTTTTCCTTTTATCTCCGATCAAAGGTTCTATAAATAAAAGAACAAACGCGAACACCAGAGGCCATTGAAAGCGCTCGTTATATTGCTTCTCCATTTTGCTCTTGAATTCCTGTCTTTCAAACTTGGAAAGCTCCTGGTCATATATAAGGTCGAGTCCAAACTCCGCCCCTGTAGAGCGGACATATGCTCCGCCGGTATCAAATGCGATCTTCTTCAGCAGGTCTTCACCGAGCTGTGTTTTTACGATATTGCCTTCAGCGTCTTTAAGGAAGGTCTTCTTTCCGGATTCGGTTATTATAGGGATGATCTCGCCTTCCGCAGTCCCGATGCCCACACAGTATATCTTTACCCCGGCTGATTTCGCTTTTTCCACGGCCCTGTCAACACCGCCTTCAAGGTCTTCCCCATCCGTGATAATGATAAGAATATTGTGCTTTTTTCTTCCCCCTTCAAACCCCTTAACGGAGGTATAGATGGCTTTGGCCAGAGACGTTCCGCCTACAGGGACCGTATCTACAGTAATATCATCGAGCGAAAGAAGAAAACCGTTATAATCAATCGTAAGCGGACACTGCAAAAATGCCGTCCCTGAAAAAGCAACCAGTCCTATACGGTCACCTTGCAGTTTTTTCACGAGGTCCTTGATCGCAAGCTTTGACCTCTCGAGCCTGTCCGGGAGAACGTCCTGGGCAAGCATGCTTTTAGATGTATCAAGGGCTATTATTATGTCGAGCCCCCGCCGCTTGACCTCCTGCCACCTGAACCCCCACTTTGGACGGACAAGCGCTCCGAGAAGAAAGAAAACAGCCAAAACAAGCATCGTGTTTTTTATTTTTCTCCTGCGCGGATTACAGGTCTTTGCGATCTCGGATATGAGGTTCGCGCTGGCAAACCTTTCAAGCCCTTTCCTTCTCGCGTTGTTTGCCCACACATAGAAAAATATGACCAGCGGCAAAAGCCATAACCATACAGCCATGTACGGCGCGCCAAACTTCATCTTAAGGTATCCTCCTGAGAACCGTATTGGATAATACTACCTCCAGCAATAATAAAAAAAACGCGGGAACAAGGAAGATGCCAAACAGTTCATTATATTTTTTATACCCTGTTTCTTCTATGGGGACTTTTTCCAGTTTATCTATCTCCCTGTATATACCGCGCAAAGATTCTGAATCAGTAGCCCTGTAATATTTTCCGCCTGTTACTTCGGCTATTTTTTTCAAAAGATCTTCATCGATCTCTATTTCAACGGGCCGGAGCACGACATTCCCGAACATATCCTTTATCGGATAAGGAGCAAGCCCCCTTGTCCCGGCGCCTATCGTGTAGATCCTCACCCCCATAGCTTTTGCCGCTTCAGCGGCTACTAAAGGCGATATTTTCCCCGCGTTGTTCCTCCCGTCCGTTAATAGAACGATGATCTTCCCTTTTGCTTCCGTATCCTTTAGCCGGTTAAGTGAAGAACTTATGGCGGAACCTATTGCCGTGCCGTCCTTTATCATGCCGATCCTCACCCTTTCCAGGTTCTTTTCAAGCCAATTATGATCAAGTGTAAGGGGGCAGACGGTGTAAGGAAGCGCGGCAAACGCCACCATCCCTATCCTGTCATCGATCCTTCTTCTTATAAAATCCTCGACTTCCATCTTCACCACCTGGAGCCGGTCGACCCGTCTGCCTCCTATCTCAAAATCCATGGCGCGCATACTCGTCGAGGTATCGATGGTAAGAACGATGTCTATCCCTTCCACGTAGATCTTTGTCTCTTCAACAAAAGACCGGGGGCGAGCGGCCGCAATTATGAGCAGAAACAGACACAAAGCCCTCAGGTAAACAAGGCTTCTGCTTGCCCTTAAACGTAAAGACGGTTTTAGCCCGCTGACAAGATCGCGGTTGGAAAAGCGGAACGAACTCTGTTTTTTAAGTTCGAGTTTTCTTGAAAAGTACACAACGAGCGGTATTAAAACACACGAAATAAGCACCAATGGATTTGCAAACCGCATCATTTCCCGCTCTCCTCTTCCTCTACTTTCTTCGTCCGGTCAACAAGGTCTTCCGCTGCCTTGAAGCTGTCAAGAATCTCCAGGGGAGTAGGCCCGTACTTTGCGAATTTTACCAGGTCGCAATGCGACAGAAACTCCCTTAAAAGATCTCTA
>JBHIBX010000039.1:0-8581 GCA_046759285.1 Candidatus Omnitrophota bacterium | reverse complement strand
TTCAGTTTTTTGCGTCCAGCAGGACAGTAGTGCCGTCAGAAGGATCGAGAGGGGAGCCGACGTTTGAAGAAGTGGAACAGAGATTACTTGAAAGGATCAAGAGGGAGAAAAGGCTGATCGATTCATTTAGGGGAGAACTTCCGGAAGAGCTGAGAGACATAAATACTGTTCCGGTAGAATTCGTAAAAGAATGCCTTAACGATATGTTCACGAGAGAGCACGTCGTTCATCACGGAGAGAGGCTTTACGATGAGATTTTTGAGCTCTGGCAGCTTTTTGGTGCAGCGAAGGATTTAAAGGAAGTCGGTGAAAATATTTATTACTTGGCCCTGAATGATCGGATGAGGGAGACTTCAAGAGATGGTTTTTGCACACAGATAATAATAGCTACACCGGATAGACTCGGCTCTGAAGCACAAATTATTGACAAGATAGGCGATGCCGGGATAGAGATGATCAAAACGTTTCATCTGATTCGCGAAGGCGTAGCCCTTTCTCTGTACCAATTGCAGTCCGCTCCTGGCTCGCATCGAGCCTTGCTGGAAGAGCAACTTAGCTCCATGCTCCAGGTGTTCAGAGACGACGCGGAATTTGAGATAGCCGACACCAGCGATAAAAAACAAGATCTACAAAGGGCCATAGAGAGCAGCATGCAGATTCTTAACAATCCCCGGAAATGTGTTTCAAACGGTAACCCCGGCGGTGTGTCAGATGCTTTAATTTTTAACTATAGCGCCGCGGAAGAAGGAGAGATAAGCGTAGACGGCACAAAAGTCCAATATGGCATAGACGAAGAAAATGCAGGACTTGAGAGGATCCACTTCGAAAGCGTGGTGGAACCGATGCGCTACAGACAGCAAAGGAATATCGAAAGAGGCGGAAACACGGCAGTTATAGCTGAGGGTTTTGCGTCGCTATTAAATGGTCTGTCAAAATTTGTCAAAATAGAGCCAGGCAGGGATAGCGCTGCAGTTCAAATGAAAAGAGTTTATGAGATGTTATCGCATTTAGGAGGGGAAGATGAAGGTACGAGCGTGAGGAACATGTTCGCTCATGCTTATAGGGTTTTAGGCAAGGGATTTAGGATAAGCGAGGCGGAAGTGGAAATCGAGCAGAATAAACTGTACCAGTCTTTCAATAGAGTGAAAATGGATCTACATCGACCGGAAAAAGTGGAGAAGCTTGCGATAAAGATAATGCATTTCGCGAGACAGAGCATAAGAAAAGACAAGTACACTGCGCGTTTCGCGCTGTGGAATTGGCTCGAGGAAAACTACCCGGAGGGGGAAGAGGGCAGGTCCGAAGAAGGAAAGATAGCCGAAAAAATAGTGAATGAGATCTGTCTTCAGCTTGATCTGGAAGAGATCATATTTGAAGGCCTGGATGAATTGCTTGATCGGGCAAAGAAAGATGGAAGGCAAGTTATTGTTATGTCAAGAGTGCCTATAAGAGATGAGCTGAGGCTGGTCTCACTCTCCGAGAGACACGGCGTCAAATATTTTGTGGCTTGCAAGGGCTCCTCTACTGAACACGTTACCATTTTTGCCCAGGATACCGACGCTTTATATTTGTTTGGTTTGCCGGGGATCATGTTTGATGAATTCGCGATAACAGGCAGAAAAGCTTCGATGTTCACCTCTGAAAGAGGTTTTGAAGGATATGTATCTTTCGATGACCAGAAGCAGGAAGATGAGACTGTCAGAGAGATCCACCATGACGTCGATGTCAGTAATGCGCTGAGGAGGTTTTTTATAGCGAGAGAAATAGCCATTCGGGCCGAAAGAGAGACAGCTCGTACGATGGACGGGCAGGAGTTTGCCGTTTTTGGAAACATAAACCTTGAAGGAGAAGGCGATAGTCAAAAGTTGATACAAATATACTCAAGGGGGGCGAACGGAATAGCTTTAGCAAGGACGGAATATCTGTACGACAGAGCGACGCCGCCTGACTATGCAACTCAAGCAGAGCTTTATCAACGTCTTGCCGATGTTGCGGATAGACCCATCACTCTAAGGACATTTGACAAAAGACATGATAAGGAATGCTCTTCTCTTCCGGATGTAAACGGAATTTCCAGTTTTGATTATTACGAGACAGAACCGGGGAGAGAGGCTTTAAAGACGCAGTTAAAGGCGCTATTAGTCGCCTACGCACGGTCAGAATATAGGAATATCAAAGTAATGTTCCCTATGGTAAAAGGCGTGGACGACATAGAATTTATTCGCGACGTGCTCGAAGAAGCAAAGAAGGAGGTCCTTGCGGCATTGAAAGGGGTTACAAAGGGCGACCTGGATAAGATGCCTATAGGCATCATGGTGGAAAATAAGGAGATCGTTCGCAATCTGGATGCTGTTCTGACTAATAAATTTGTTCGCATAAGTTTTTTAAGCATAGGGACAAACGATCTTATTGCCGATGTGAAGGGTATCTCGAGAAAGGAATTTGAAAACGAAGATTTCGACAAAGAGATCCTCCGCATCATGGAACAAGTTATAATTTACGCCGGTAAACGTGACATAGAGACTGTGACAGTATGCGGTGACGTGGCAAGGTTTGATAAAACCGTTCTGTTTAGTCTTTATTTTCTTAAAAAACACGGGATCCAGCTAATCCCTGGTGTTGTTGGAGGTATGGTTCCGAAATTGAAGACAGAGATAGAGGTTACTGACGCGAATAATGTTTTCCGCCTTTTTGAACACTGGGAAGACATGGAGGAAGATAGAATAAATCACGTTGTAGGTGAAAAAGCGCGGATAAGAGTAAGCCGCATCGAAAAAGACGACGTATTCAAAAAGATCCTGGCTGTCGAAGAAGCAAAGAGTTCTTCTCGTGACCAGGCTTCCGGCAAAATGCCGCCATCTGCAGGGTTAGCCCTCTTCGGTCCGGTAGCCGCTGTAGCAGGCCTGGCCAGTATTGCCGGTATAGTTCTTGCTCCGACGACTGTTGCTTTATTGCTTACCGGTTTGGGCCTGATTGTTCTGGGAGCGATCGCTGTTTTAAGTGTAAAAAGATGGAGAGAGGACGTGGCGAAGAGACGGCGCCACGAGGACTTGGTAAACAGACTGACAGCCGAATTCAAAGAACGCATGTCTCGTATTAAGGACCCAACAGATGAAGAAATAAACGAAGCCTTTACCGATACTTTACTCCATGTTCAGCATACACAAGTGATAAGTGTCTTGGATGGCGCTGCATACGGCGTGTTTGTTCATTTTGTAAAGGAATGGAGGAAGGATCTTATAAGGACCCGTCTCGAGCAGCCGGCAGCCATTGTGATAGGTATAGCAGGCATCTCCGGTGAGGATGAAATAATCAAGGAGATAAACAGCAAAATAGGTGGCGTGAAGATAGTCGCCTTGGACGCTTCTACAGAAGAAAAAAACATGAAGATTCTTGAAGAAGCGAAAAGAGAATACGGCGCCTACGCCCAGGGCATCATAAACATAAAAGAGACAGGCATAAAGAAGGACGAACTTCCTTCTATAGTGAACAGGCTCGTCGATGAGATCCAGGCAAAAGACAAGAGACTCCTTACCCTCTCCAACCCGAAAAAGCGCCTTAAAAAGGCCGATAGGGAAGCATTAAAGGATATAAGAGGCATTTTTAGAGAGATAGGAAGGGCTCTTCCCGTTATTAAGTACCTGGAAGTTTCCGAAGTGAGTGCATACAACATGAGGTTTACAAACAATGTAAAGGTCAACACAATTGATGAACTTTCACATATAACGACAAAGTATATCAAGGACGAAAAAACCGGAAAACTTGCAAGCATAAGAGCGAACTCCCTCGGCGGAGTGAAGCTCCTCGCCGAGGCTCACAGAAAGAGAATGAAGGAAGCAGGCTATGAAGATCCAAAGAAAGCGCCTGTCAAACTCCAGATAAGGCTGGCTGTAAGCGCGGACGAAGCAAAAGACATTGAAAGAAATAAGCGGACTCTCTTAGAGAGGATGGAGATAGACGATGTCCTTGGCGAAAATGACTTGGTAGTCATGGACAGAAAACTGGCAGATGCCCAGACCGTAAGCGATATCTATAAGAATATCCAGGGCTACAAGGCCGAGAACATAGCCATCATCGAACCTGCCAAGGAAGGCAGGAGCGAAAAAGAGCTTCCAAAAGACGAGATAGTCTTCATGGAATACAAAGGAACGGCAACATCCGTGGTATACGACATCACGGTCACCCTCCTGGCAAAAGATAAGGAAGCCAGGCTGCTCCAGAGTCACAAGTTCGAGCAGGGCGGCGAGAAGAGAGTATGGCTCATACTGCCGCCGGTCCAGGGTGTAGACACGAAAGAACTCAGAGAAGAGATAGAAAGATATCACAAGATACTGATAGGTGCATAACATATTGTAAATAAAAGACTTACAAAGAGAGGTGGATTTATGTTTAAGGGTAAAGAAAAATTTACGAGCAGGTCAGGTTTTTTTGTAATAGTGGGAGTTCTTTTGTTTGTTTATCTTTTTAAGGGACTGGATGCGTTTTATCATAGCAAGCTTTCCGCGCCTTCAATATTCCAAAGATCTTCCCCTGATCAAAGTACAGAGGGGTTCAAAAAATCGGCATTATCGGATCTAAGGTTCCTGACTACGGCATTTTCAGTTGCTGCCCATTTTCTTGTGGATGGAAGGGGAAAAGAAACACTTGCCAGAACCATGCGGGACGAATTCAGGAATAATAAGGAATTTATAAAAGGGGTTGACTTTGAAAGTGTCTGGAGTGATGGAGATGCGGTTGTCATGCCTTTTCAGAGAAACGGTAGAACATATGAAGCAAAAATATTTGTAAGAAAACCGGACGGACCTGAAGGGGAACCGCTGGTTTGGGGCGAATCAGAAAAGTTTGGTATAGAAATATCGCCGGCAATAAGAAGAACATCAACTAAAGCCTTAGAAAAAAAGCATTCTGGTGATTATGATGATATAAGGCGAACCATGAAAGCCATACATGAAAAGAACCTGGAACTTATTCCGCCAATTGAAGCTGGTAAGATTCTTTGGCATGTTATACCGGCTAAGCTGATCCCTTACTCGATTAGAAGCGAATTTGTTGCGTTTATCAACGAAATGAACCAGAAATATCCGGATTCAAGAGAGAAGATAAAAATAGTGACAGAGAGGCAGGATTTTTTCGCCACAGTCAAAGACCTGGCAGGGGATTCAGCTAATTTAATAGACGCAGCTGTTGCAACGAAGGATGACTTGAGAGATCTTCCAAAAAGCGTAAAAGCGCTCGTCTTTGAAGGTGCATTGGGGGATTTCAGGCAGCTTGAAGGAATTATTGCCGCTCTCAGGGCGCTTCAGCAGGAGGATGTGGAAGCTCTTACGGATCTGTACATGCTTATGACGGGAGAAGAGTTTCAAGGGGATTTGCATGAGGTTGCAGGTAGCATTGAAGACCCGTCTTTGCTGGCCGAATTTCTTACATTTAGTCTCAGCCCGGTAAAGGTTCATAATGTAAGGGAGCTGGACAGGCTAAATAAGGAACAAGTGAGGTTCATACATGCAGCTTAATGTGTTAGGTAATAAAAATAATGGAGGAATGAAAATGTTTAGTAATCTTAGCTTTTTAAGAAAAAAGACTTTAGTTAGAGTTATTTCTGTTCTATTGTTGCAGACATTTCTTTTATACAACATAGCTTATACAGCACCTGCCGAAAATGTCACCATACAGGAGAAAGAAGACACCCTCGCTCCTTACGTTGTCTCTCAGCTCGTTCTTGAGGCCGATAATAGCAAACTGGTAAGAACACTTGACAAAGCGGTTACCGCAGCCAAGAAGGTTGGGGACACACAAATGATGTCGTTCGCCGAGAGGGCAAAGAGAGTTCAAAAAGGTTCGATCAGGGCTTATCTTAGAAAATGCCTTAAAAGAATACAGAAAGACTATCAAGAGCTCGATATAGTATGGGACATAAAAGATCTGAATAGTATATTTTTCGGAAATCTTGTCACCAAAGTTGTTGCGCTTGCCGGTGAAGGCCAGCTAGAGAACGAACCTTACGAGTTGGTAGGCAAACGGATGGGCCCGATGGCGCTGGAAGAGCTTGATAATCTCTGCAGGGAGATGGGGATTGCCACGCAGAATGAGACCCCGGGCCGCGGTCCTGCAAGAACAGGCGATTCTGAAAAGATGCTTACACTGGATGAAGCCCATGCGTTTGACAGTGTTCTTGAGAAGATCTTTGATTACGAAGAGGAGCATCGGGGTGCTGTCAAGAAAAACGACATAATAGATGCGGATAGGGGGCTGGTGAACTCCCAGTATGTTGTAATCGAAGACGAAGTGTGGGATCAGTTTGTAAAAGAATATAACGCAGACCCCGCCAATGAAGTCAAGGTTCCAATGGATCTGGAGGCCGTTCCGGGAACGAATAAGACGCGTTTTGACTTCGATCCCACCGATCCGGAATATTCCTACGATCACGATGTGAAAAAGTTCATCTATATAAAAACAAGCCGTTACAAATTACTCAGCAAGGATAAAGAAAAACTATTGCGTTTTGCATTGCATGAAAACGAGCACATAAGAAGCGCGATGGGCCTTATACCTGCGACCAGAGGCGATCGGTCGAAGGAAGAAGGAATAATAAGGCACGATCTTGGATACGATATCTCCGACATAATAGATGAATTCAGGAAGCTAAGGGATAAAGAGTTCAGGGATTATTACGAGAAAAAGTTCGGAGACATATTTGCTCGCCGTGTATCACAAGATCCTCCTAGGGAGTTGGAGTTAAAAGATCTTATCCTGGAAAGTGTGGATTATTTCCTGAATACAGGCAATGCCATTCCATTAGCAATTATCCTTGAGCGCCTGATCGTTGATGAAGATACATACAGATACGGAGTGTTTAAAGATGCTATTGGCAAGGTGCAAACTGAAAGAGCCATTCTTACAAACGGTATTTTCACAGAAGCCCTTAAAGCCCCGTTTTTAAACGATTACCAGAGAAATGAAATAGTAAGAATGCTTCGTGGCATGTTTAAGCCCGTAGAAGTGCCTGATAGTGAAAAAGTGGCCGTAATAATGGCAGGCGGCGGAGGAACACGTCTGTGGCCGCTCAGCACAAGCGATGATCCAAAGCAGCTTCTAAAGCTCTTTGAGTTCATGAGCACGCTCAGGATCTCCCTGGAGAGGACGATAGAAGCAGGTTTTAAACCCGAGAATGTTTATGTCCAGACCATACCCGTGTACAAAGAACAGATCCGCGGTCTTTTCAGGGAAATGGGGCTTGACCCTGAAAAAGTCATCGCCGAGCCGGAACCGGCTGATACAGCCGCGGCATTCGGTTACGCTTTCGCGAAACTCGTGAGAAAGCATCAGGGAAATAAGGCCGTCTTTATCGGGACAGCCGATCATATTATCGGACAGATCGATACGCTTTTTAAAGACACCGTTAACAAGGCCCTTTCTACTGCCTGGCGGAATCCGCTTATAGGAACGATCGGTATAACTCCAAAAGAGCCGAATGAGGAATTAGGCCATATCAATAAAGGTCCTGAAACGCTTTCTTTTGATGTTTTTCCGGTAGCGCGTTTTGAAGAAAAACCCAAAGGTCAGAGGGCCGTAGAACTTTTTGAAAGAGGAGACCTCTTTAATAGCGGCATGTTTTTAGCCACAGGTAATACAGTTATGTCCGCTTTTGAGGAACTGGCTCCTTCCGGATATTATAAAGGCTTTAAGAGGATCATTGAAGCGAGCGACGAAGAGCTGGAAGAGGTCGAAAAAGAAGTGTTTCGCGAGTTTGCGAAGTGGAAGGCAGCCCGCGTTTCTCCCGATGGAGGAAGAGGAGTCTCTTTTGACTATGTTATAGCTGAGCCCCTCTCACGGGGTAAAGCCACAAAGACCGGAATTTTTACCGTTCCCGGAGACTTTTATTGGGAAGATATCGGCAGTTTCTATGCAATATGTAAACAATACATGGAAGGCTTGTATAAAGACGCAGGAGGTAACTGGCGCAGGGAAGGCACCAATGTTGTCATCGAAAATCCGGGCGACAATGTGACCGTTACCGATTGCGAAGGCTGTCTTGTTTTCATAAAAGAAAAAGCTCCCGGGGACGAAACCCCTGTTGAAATAGCAATTGGAGGACAAAAGCACAAACCTCTTAAGGACATGCTTATTGTCTATAATCCCAGGACCAAGACAACAATGGTAGCCCCGCTTAAGGTGGCAGGTTCGCTTCTTAAGGAGATACAAGGCGAAGTGCTGAAACAAAACGCATACACTGCACAGTTTATAAAAGGCGGTGAAATTATTCTTGAAGAAAAGAGGGCTGAGGTCGTCAATGTGACCGATAAGGTCGTTAAAGATAAAGATACTGGTGATGACAAGAGGATAGTGTTCGAGGAAAGAGCGAAGGACAAGGGCGTTATAAAGAGTCGCGGAATAACTAACGTAAAAGCATCCTGTAATGAAGGCCTATTGGTTCTTTTGGGGACTTCGGATCTCGAAGTAAGAGTGAACAAAGTCGCAGGAAAGAGAGGAGAAATAGAGATCAATGTAAGACGCTTAGATGAAGAGGATTGGGAAATTTCGGATGAGCCCCGTCCGGTTACAGTGACGAGGGAGCAAAGAG